>CASGDY010000047.1 GCA_949300355.1 uncultured Brachyspira sp. | reverse complement strand
TTAAATGAAATTGAAACATATTACAGTCCTGTATATATATAATTTTTATATATAAAAAATATATTTTTTAATAATTATTATCGGATATAATAGAAATACTATTATAATAAAACAAAATTATACATTAACATAAAGGTATGCTAATGTATAATTTAGAATTTCTATTATAGGTTTTAAATTTTAAATAAAACTACTATTAGCTACATTAACAACATTTACGTTAGTTTTATTAGATGATGCAGTGTTAGTTTTATGAGAATCATCTTTATTAGGATTTCCATAAAACAAAGATAAAGCTAATACCAAGACTATTGCTGTAGATAGAGCTATAGAAAGTCTGACAGAACTCATAAAAGCATACAATGGGCTGATCTCATTTTTTTTCATACTTTCCATCTTAGCCCTTTGCAGCATATACTGCCATTCTCTATCAGGTAAGCTTGGCAAATCAAAATGATGTCGTTTCTTTTCGATTTTGCTTTTAAATTGCATCATATCATGTAGTTTCATAAAAGAGTCCTTTCTTTTTCTAGAAGCGATTTCATTTTCTTAAGAGCATAAGAATAATTACTCTTAGCTGAGTCGCTTGATATATTCAAAATATCTGATATTTCTTTATATGAGTAATTCTCATAATATCTCAATATAAAGACATCTCTCTGTTTTCCCTTTAATTTAGTAGAAGCATTGTAAATCTTTTCCTGAAGGTATATTCTTTCATATTCTTTTTCTGTATTATACCTTTTATCATCAACTATTTCTAGTTTTTCTAGATAAGGTGATTCTCTCCTATAAGCTTTAGAATACATATTTATAGCTGTATTGCTTATTATACGATATAACCAACCTTTGAAATAATTGCGTTCTTCATATCTGTCTATAGCTTTATAGACACGGATTAATACATCTTGTGTTAAATCCATAGCATCTTCATAATTATGCATAAAACGATATGATAAATTAAATATATAGTTTTTATATCTTGTTAATAATATATCTAATGCTTCGCTATCACCTTTTTTATGTGCTTCTATTAATTCATAATCTTTTAATAATTCTTTTTCTTTAGTTACTATCATCTCTACAAACTCCAATATATTACCTGTTCTTAAATAATTATATATACATTATTTATAACAAATAAGCAAACATAAAGTAAAATCAAGCCATAAAAGATTCTTTAGAAAAATTCTTACCTGAATTATCTAATTTCTCATCTTCATTACCTGAATTTACAAACTCTTTCTCACTGAATGCATTCTCTATATCATATTTAGTAAGAGTCAAGATATTACCTTTTACTCCGTCCAAATTGAAAAGTATATTGACCATTGCTGTTTCTACTATACTTTTTAAAGATCTTGCACCCATATTCATGCTGGAAGCTTTATCAACTATAAAATTAATTGCTTCCGCAGTTACCACTAGCTTCTTACCTATACTTTTGAAAAATTCAGTATATTTTATAATAGGAGATTCTGAAGTTTTTGTCAAGATATCTTTTAAATTTTCTTTAGTAAGATCATTCAATGTTACTATTATTGGTATTCTGCCTATAAACTCAGGTATCATACCATATTTCTCTATATCTTTAACATCAACCTGACTTAATATCCTATTTTTCTGCAGTTTATTTATAACAGCATTAGAGCCGAAACCTAAACTGCTTTCACCCTTCAAACGCATCTTAATGATATCATCAAGACCTACAAAAGCACCTCCGAATATAAACAATATATTTTTAGTATTCATTAGGATTCCATCGCTTGAATGCATCATTCTTCTGTCGCCAAATTCCGGCACTCTTATATCTTCACCATTCATCATAGAAAGAAGTGCTTCCTGTACGGCTTTATCTGAAGGATTGCCTGTAGTTGATTGATGAGCATCTGCCTTTGCTATCTTATCAACCTCATCTAAAAATACTATACCATGCTGGGCTTTCTCCAAATCGCCATTAGCTTTTCTATAAAGATTATAAAGAACTACCTCTACATCATCCCCCACATAACCTGTTTCTGTAAGTGTGGTAACATCTGCACGAGCAAAAGGAAGTCCCAATATATCTGCTAATGTTTTTACTAAATAAGTTTTTCCAACTCCTGTAGGCCCTATCATAAGAATATTTGATCTGAATGGTATATCTTTATTGCCGTTTATTCTCAAACAATGCAAATAAGCATGCACGGCTAATGCTTTCTTTGCCTCGTCCTGACCTATAACTGTTTTATCTAATTGAGCTACTATCTCTTTAGGAGTTAAAATATCTGATTCAGAAGATTTTCGTTTACTGCCTATTTTATTTTCCAATGAAATTTTCTTTAGAGCCTCTCCGCTGCTCATTATACTTTCTATTACATTATAATTATCTTTTTCTAAAAATGCGAATATCACTTTAGAATTTATAAATGTTATTAATGTATTTGTTATTTCAAGTATGCCGCTGCTTGGATAAGGTTCATGCGATAAATTGAATATACCGCTAGATATCAATTTACTATTATTATCAAAATAATGATACTTATTTATATATATATCATTATTTAATGTAATAAGTTCTAATATCCTTCTAACGGATATTGCAGACATAGAATCTCCATAAATAGTATAAACTAATACGGAGTATAAAATAAATCTCTCATCTAAATCTAAATCTTTTTCTAAAATAAATCTTTCTATATTAAAATTGTATTTTTTGAAAGAAGATATTTTTTTTACATCTGTTTTAAGAGAATTTATAAGTATTTCAACTTCATTGCTGTTATTAACTATTTTTTCATTATTAGACATCATCTCATCATCATAACCTAAAGCCCTATCAATATTACTTGAAAGTCTTCTAGTCATGTCATTTCTGTCTGATATTAGATTCAATGTATAAACTATTTTTGTAACTATTTCAAAATATGCTCTGAAAGCATCTTCTCTATTAGCATAAGATGATTTTTTTTCTTCTTTTTCAATATTGCTGGGTTCATTTTCCTGCTTTTTTTTCTTCATAGCAAAAGATCTCCTAATTAAATAACATTGCCTATTAAATCATATTCTGTATTATGAGTAACAGCAACCTGCACTATATCGCCAATATTTATATTATTATTAGTATTTTCATTATAAACTTCAACATATCCATCGACTTCCGGAGCATCATATATGCTTCTGCCTATAAATTTATTATCATCTTCTTTTTTCTCTATCAATACATCTATAGTTCTTCCTATAAATCTCTCTAATCTTTTTTCGGATACTTCTATAGCCGCTCTCATAAGTTTTTCTCTAAGCATTAATTTTCTGTTTCTGCTCAATTTAGGTTTATCTATAAGTAAAGCCTTAGTATTCTCCTCTTCTGAATAAGTAAACACCCCTACCCTATCAATTTGAGCATTTCTTACAAACTTTAATAACTTTTTAAATGATTCAGCCGTTTCTCCAGGAAATCCTACTATCAAAGAAGTTCTTATAACAGCATCATTATTATAGCTTCTTATTTTATCTATCATTTCTCTATAAAATTTATAGCTTCTTGTACCCCTGTTCATATCCTTTAATATATCTTTATCAACATGCTGCAAAGGTATATCAAAATAAGGAACAACTTTATCTGTATTAAAAAATGATTCTATTATTTCATCATTCAAAACAACAGGATTCTGATATAATACTCTTATCCATTGAACGCCTTCAACTTTTGAAAGAGCTTTAAGCAAATCAGGTAAGGCTAATTTATTGTATATATCATATCCGTAGAAAGTTGTTTCCTGAGCTATTAAATTGATTTCTTTAGCTCCGTTTTTAGCGTAATTCTCAGCTTCTTTTACAATATCTTCAATCTTTCTGCTTCTATGCTCGCCCCTTATTCCAGGTATAGCACAAAAACTGCAGTTTGCATGACATCCATCGCTTATTCTTATATAAACGCTATACTTAGTACCCGTATTTACCCTATCGCCATACTCTTTATATTCAGTATTTTCTTTAGCATCATGAAATCCATCTTCTTCTACAGCTTTTAATATATTTTCTAAATCATATATGCCTATAGCAGAATCAACTTCTTTGAACATCTCAAGAAAATTTTCTTTATATCTCTCACTCATACATCCTGATACTATTAATCTCTTACATTTTCCGTATTTTTTATACATAGAATGATCGAATATAGCATCAATAGATTCTTTCTTTGAATCCTCTATAAAAGCACAAGTATTTATAACTATAATATCTGCATCTTCCGGATTATTGGTAATATTAAAGCCTTTTTTCTGTAATATGGCTAATATATGCTCTCCATCAACTGTATTCTTCTCGCATCCTAAACTATGTAAATATATATTTTGCAAATTAAATTTCCTTCTTCTAATTATTATATCTTACACTATTATATAAAAATATACTCAAAATCATTAAAATGTCAATTATCATATTAACTAAAAAATAATAATTTTTAATTTATGGTGGCTAGCCCCCATACCCCCACTTCTTTTGTTGTTACAAAAAAGCAAAAAAACTGCCTACTTATACAATAGGTATATTTGCTATTTATACTGTTGGCATTTCATTTCTATATTTTTAACTAAATTAATTAATTCATCTTTTCTTTTAAAAATCAAATTAAGTTCATCATAATCGTTATAATAATTTTTATCAAAATCATCGTAATTATATAATATATTTTGTAAAAAAATATTTAATTTATCACTAATTTTTATAACACTTCCTCTTTTTCTAAAATATATATAAACATTATATTCATCATCAATATTATTAATATAAATTTCAATAACTAATTCATTTTCATTATCATAAAAATATCTCTCTAAACTCAAACATATAGCTATTGTCCATTCAGGTTTTTTAATAGAAGATTTAAAAATATTTAAATTCAAATCATTTTTCAATTCATTAGCTTTAGACTCAAACAATTTCCTAACTTCACAAATATTAGAAAAAATATTTTCAATCTTACTATATTTATTTTCATCTTTTAAAAGTTCCAAAAAATCTTTATTCATATTTCCTCCTCTACTAATAAATAAAATATTCTCTAAAAAATCATATAGAAAATAATAATATTTATTATGGATTAAAGATTTTTTATATTTTTGCAAATTAAATAAAATTTTATCAGCTAATTCTTTATGAGAAATATTAATAACATTATTATATTTATTAGTTTTAGAAAGAACTATCAATATACTTTTCTTGTTTTCTTGTGAAGCTAATGAGTTTATATGATTATCATATTCTTTTAAATCATTATTTAAAATTGCTTCTATTTTTGTCTCAATTCCAATTATATAATGTTCGCTTTTTATAAGTATATCTATTAGCTTACTATTTATTGTTAATTCTTCCCTAATAACATATTGAGTATAATCATCAATAATATTAATAATATTTTTTTCTTTTAAAATTTCTAATAATGATGTAAAAACTAAATTACCAAAATTATGACATTCATCACTATTCATAAAAAAAGCAAGTACATTATTAAAAACTATTTCATAGTGAGGAAATCCAGAAATCTCAAAAAAATTTTTTTTAGACCTCACAGTTTCAATTATTTTGTATCTATTTAAAAAATTTATTAAACTATAGTCCATAAAATAAATAATTACTTAGTATCTGACATAATAAGATTATATCTAGTAGAATCATTCAAATTCTTAACCCATTTTATAGTCTTATTAACAGTTTCTCCTGCAGCACCTACATTAATGATTTTTCCATTAACTTTTACTACAACCTCGCCCGCATTACCTATAGTAAGCATAACTACATCTTTAGCTTCTAAATATAAGGTCTTTCCGCTTAAAAGGTTAGTAGTAGCTGGTCTGTTTGAATCTATAAAATATCTTATATATACAAAATGCTTAGCAGTTATCTCTATTCTTATATCTACTTTTTCAGTATCCTGTTCTATATAAGTTTCCCCATTTATCACAAGTAAATTTGTAGATACAGTGTCATTATAATTTGTGGTATTCATAGCAGCAGATTCTATATCATTTGTATAACCTGTATTAACCATCTGATTTTCTTCAAGTTTTTCCATTTCTACAGTAGCCGAATTATCATAAACTTCTATAACACTTATCTTAAAATCATTTATTCCATTTCCATTTAAATCCAATATTATAGGACTGCTTTTAGAGAAAGATAAATCCTGTCCGTTAATGTTAATATGAAGCACATTACCTATACTATTAAATTTGATTGTAGCTGATATTCCAAGAGGCTTAAAATATATAATATCACCTGATTTTACGCTTTGCTTAGCCTTGCTGTCAACTATATTTTTTGATATTTCAACTTCATTTCTGTTTTGTCTTTTATTGTTTGAAGGGAATATAAAACCTGTTATATTCTTCCAATTAAATACTATAACAGCTATAACAACGATAATAGCAAGTACAATAATAACTGTAGGCATTATAGGTTTATTTTTATTTCTTAATTTATATAAATCTCTTCTTGCCATAAATAACAAATCAGCTTCAGCACGGTTACTTGCATTATTATTTTTATTTTTCTTATTTGTTTCTTTTATAGTTTTTTCTTCATGCTTTTCTGTATTTATAACATCTTTAAGGGATTCTTTTGTATTAGTCTCTTTTACAGGCTCTTTGTTAGATTCTGCTTCTTTATTATCTTTAACATCTTTACCCTCTTTTACAGGCTCTTTATTTTTCTTAATATTTTTAATAGCTTTACCATTTTTCAATAAATCTTGTTCAGATTTGATGCCGTTTTTTTGAAGATTATATCTTTCAAGAACCATATCAGCATCTAATGACAATTTATCACTTAAATTCTTTATAAATCCCTTTACATATATTTCACCAGGAAGAACATCAAACTCTTCATTTTCCAAAGCTTTTATAAATCTGGCAACTATATGAGTAGTAGCTTCAAGTTCTTCTATAGTAAGCCCTTTCTTTTCTCTAGCATTTTTTAATATTTGACCTATAGTTTCCATATAAATCCTTAAAATTAATTGTTAGGCACCAAACCATCTTTAAGTACCTGCATATTTTCTGATATTTCCGGCTCAAAATCCTTATTATTATCCTCATATCTAGGATTATATCTGATAGATGTAAATAAATACTCAACCGGAACATTAGTAGTTGTTATTCCTAATATTCTTATAATCATACCTGTATTATCAACCCATAAATGTATCTTTGTAAAACCTGTTCTGTCTACGCTGGCTTGTTTTGAAGTTAAAAGCATATGATAAGCCTTTCTGCTGTCATTTGCGGCATAGGAACTGCTATATTTAGCTATCCCTAACTCAGAATCCTTAAAGCTATTCAAAGATACCAATTCTCTCTCATTATAAAAATCTATGTTAAATTTGGTTGTAAGCCTCATAATTCCTTCAGGAGTATATATAGCACCTGAATCACCATAGTTTAATTTCTGCTCTGCTACAACATTATTTTTTGGAAATATTATCCATAAAGTTTCGCCATTACAGTATATAGACTGTCCGTTTCCTCCGCTTGAATATTCCATTCTAAACAAATTAGGATTTTTAGTTATAACATTACCATAAGAAATTCTTTCACCATTTCTTTCTACAAAACTAGCTGAAAAACCTTTTATAGTTGAAAATCTATTAGATATCATACTAACAACTTTTTCAGGAGTCATTATCTGTGAATAGGCTTGAACGCTTAGCAATATAATAAACAATACAATTTTTTTCATAAATTAATTTTCTTTCCTTAAAAACGTTAAACTTTAGCTTAATTTTTTACTAATATTATATGATATAATAAAAATCTATAAAAAACAAGTATTTTATTTTTTTATTTAAAACAAATAAATTCACACTCGTTTTCTATAAAAAATGCTTATAAAATTCAATTTTTTTATAAAATATATACTTTTTAATATTTATAGGAACTATATATTACTTCACATTAATGACTTATTTAAAATAAAAAGTATATTTTAAATACATGAAAAATAATAATTAACAATCACATAATAATATATTATTATTATTAAAGGAGTAATATGAAAATAAACAATACAAAATACAATATGAAAAAATCAAGAAGCATATATAGCAATAGAAGTGCTGTAATACAAAATGATGAAGAAATAGTGCTTCTGCTTGGAAATGAAATGAGAAAAGAAAACACTGTAGATGTAGATACTGCTGTATATTTATCTCTTCCTAGTTTTTTGAGGCTATATGATACACTTAAAGAAAAGGTTGATAAGTTTAGGGAAGGAGGAAATTTAATATAAATTAATAAAAAGGAGTAATTTATGGAAAAAAATATTATAAAAAACAGTATAAAAGAATACTATATAAATAATGATAAAAATATAATACTCATAATAGAAAAAGATATTAATGCAACCGTATATAATGAACTTTATAATATATTAAATAGACTTTTAGAAAATTATGTCAAAAATATAATTATACATTTCAGAAACAATACTAAATATATAATATCAAATGCCATATATTTAATGCTTGAAGTTCAAAAGGTACTGGAAATTAGAGGAGGTAATTTAATATTAACTGGATTAAATGAATATTCAAAATGGTCTTTAAAATCATTAGAGGCTCATAAAAAAATAAAAATACATGATGATATACAAAATGCTATAAAAGAAATAAAAGCATCATAAAATCATAATACAATAAAAAAATAAGCAAGGATTTTTAATACCCTTGCTTACTTATATAAAAAATTATTTTTGATTTGTCAGTATAGCATTTACAAAATCAAGATAGCTTATATTTTGTAAATTATAAACATGTAAAAAACCATTAGTAGCCATTATACTTGAAGCTATAGCAGACCTGTTTCCGCTTCTGCAGTACACTATATATTCTTTATTTTTATCTAAAAGGTCTATTTTACTTTTGAAATCTGTATTAAGAACATCAATATTAATGGAATTAGGTGCACTTCCTCCCATATATTCTTCAGGAGTTCTAACATCTAATAAAACTAAATTAGTTGATTTACTCATCAAATCCAATGCTTTTTTCAAATTGATATTATCATAAGGTTTTTTAGAGCATGAAAATATAAACAACAATGATAGTGAAATAATAAAATATAATAAAATTTTTTTCATATTCATAGTTCCTTTAAATTATCCGAATATTATGTTAATAACAATAATATGATATTTAAACATTTTGTCAAACAATTTTATTGATAAAGTAATTATTTTTTATTTTTTAATTACTATTACTGTTTATATAATATAGTATAATTTGTTTTACGGATAATATAATGATAAAAAAGATATATTGTTTATTAGTTTTAATTATGTTATTATTATCTTGTGCTGATAAAAAAGAAACAGATAATAAAAATTCTATAAAAGTTATGGAAGATGATGAATATATAAAAAATGTTATAAAGGATTCTTCCAAATAATTGGAAAAAACACCATGTTTATAAATCAAAATATTAAAGCATACTTATGCACATTTTTCAGTATATTAATGTGGGGTATTACTTTTATTTCAACAAAAATATTATTAAGAGATTTCTCCCCTATAGAGATACTTTTCAGCAGATTCTTATTAGGATTTGCTTTATTATTTATAATATACCCTAAAAATAATAAAATATATTCAAAGAAAGAAGAAATATTATTTGCTGTTACAGGATTAAGCGGAATAACACTTTACTATCTATTTGAAAATATAGCATTAAATTATTCTTTGGCATCAAATGTTGGTATTTTAGTTGCTATAGGTCCGTTATTTACAGGAATATTTGCTTCAATATTTTTAAAAGAAAAATTAAAAATAAATTTCTTTGTAGGATTTATATTTGCAATAATTGGAATAGCTGTAATAACATTTAATGGAAAGTTTATATTAAAGATAAATCCTATAGGAGATATATTTGCTATATTAGCTGCCGTTATGTGGGGAATATATTCTGTATTAGTTAAAAAAATTGCAGATTTAGGGCATAATTCAGTTTTAATAACTAAAAAGACTTTTATGTATGGAATAATATTTATGCTGCCTGTGATGTTATTTATGGGATTTAATGTTAATATAAATGATTATTTAAAGCCTGTAAACTTAATTAACTTTTTATTTTTATCTTTTATAGCATGCACTTTATGCTTCATAACTTGGGCTTATGCAACAAAAATATTAGGTGCTGTAAAAACTAACACGTATATATATTTCATACCAATAATAACATTAATAACTTCAAAAATAGTTTTAGATGAAAATATTACTCTATTTGCTATTATAGGAATAATTTTTATATTGCTTGGTGTGATAATATCGCAGGCAAATATTTCATTTAAAAAGATGAATAAAATAAATACAAGGAAGATAATGAATAATTAATAATATTTATTTTTTCTTAGCAGATTTTTTTTCTTTACTCTTTTCTTTATTGTCTTTATATTCATTTTTGAAATAATCGCAGTACTGAGATACTGTGCATTTTGAACATAATGGAGAAATAGGTTTGCATAAATTTTGCCCATAAACAACCAAAGTATCATTATAAACTCTCCAGTATTCTTTAGGAAGTTTATCTCTTAATGCAAACTCTGTTTCTTCAGGAGTTTTTGTACTTACATAACCGAATCTATTTGATATTCTATGAACATGAGTATCAACACATATACCGTCTTTATCAAAGGCTTCAGTCACTACCAAATTAGCAACCTTTCTTCCGACACCTTTAAGCTTTAAAAGCTCATCTATTTCATCAGGTACTTGTCCTTTAAAATCATCTATTATCATTTGAGAAACTTCTAATATATTTTTAGCCTTCACTTTATAAAAGCCGACAGGATATATTAATTTTGCTATTTCTTCTTCTGAAAGTTTAAGCATATCTTTAGGGTTTCCAGCTTTTTCAAATAATCTCATAGAAGCATCTCTAGTTGTAGGGTCTTTTGTTCTAAGCGAAAGCATTGTTGATATTAAAATTTTATAAGCATCTCTGTTTGTTATTATTTTTATTTCAGTTACAACAGGCATAGGCATTTCTTTAGTAACCTTAGTAAGCTCTTTCATTATTGGATGAATATCATTATCATTCATAAAACATATCCTTGAGACAATATCATATAATTATTTATTAAACAAATACCAAAATTTAGAATCTTTTTTAATAAAAGGCTTAAGTTCTAAATATGTAAATTCAATTTCTATAACACCATGAGCATAATCAGCAATTTTATATAAAGGCCAATAAAATGATATACCAGCTGGAGTTACATCATAAATTTCGCTAAGCTCAATAGAATAAAAATCAAAAAAATCTTTTTCTGTAAAATTTCTAAGCAGCTTACTTCTCATCAAATTAATTAATTCTCTATCATTTTTATTTTCTATTAGCTCCGATAAACTTACACCTATTCTTTCACCTGTTGAAATTAAATATATAGCAGGCACAATGTTATATATACCATGCATTCCGCCTGTATAAGAATAGTTATATACGGTAAAGGATATTAGCCTTTCATCTAAATAAGCAACATTTATCTCTTTAATGATATGAAAATCCTCATTATTTTGAGATGATTTTGTCCAAACATTATATTCATCCATAATGGCATTATTTAAAATATATGCAATTCTATTTGTATTTAATGATTTTATTCCATCAACATCTAAAGAAATTCTATCTAAATTATTAAGATTTTTTTCATTTCTT
The DNA here is from genome assembly GCA_949300355.1 of uncultured Brachyspira sp. GTDB lineage: Bacteria > Spirochaetota > Brachyspiria > Brachyspirales > Brachyspiraceae > Brachyspira. Next base: position 3,062 of record CASGDY010000047.1, on the reverse strand, counting down.
ATTATGACAGCATCTTTACTTGATTCAAATTTTCTGCCATTATCTAACTCAAGTTTTAACCATGAATTTATTATATCCATAGTATGTACAGGATAAGATTCATCTCTATAAAATGAAAAATCATACTTATTTTCTCCGTCTTGAGATACCCATTCCCCTGAAAAAAATACATCATTAGAAACTATTCCATTAAAATATCCTGTTATTCGGTTATTAACTTTTTCTTCAATATACAATTTATTTCCATTAATATTTCCTTTTATATCTATGAATTGATTTATGTTTTTATAATGATATCTTCCAAATACATTAGTTCCATCCATTATATTGAAATACATAGTTATTTCTGAATCTCCAATATTTCCATTACACATATAAAAATGTACAAGCGACACTTGGGGCTTCTGAGAAAATAAAATATTTGAACAAAAAACAAATAGTAATATATAAAAAAAATTAAATATCTTCAAATCATTATGCTCTTTTAAATTATTTAATAATATATAATTATATATTTTTAAAAAAATAAAACAAGGGCAATACTAATAAAGCATTGCCCTTAAAATATAATATATAATTAAATTTACTTAGCTACATAATTAACTATTCTAGCAAATTTATCAGCAACTAAAGATGCACCGCCAACTAAAGCACCATCTATATTAGGCATATTAAGTAAATCATCAGCATTTTTCTCATTAACGCTTCCGCCGTAAAGTATAATCATACCTTCAGCAACAGAGTCATTATAAAGAGATTTTAAAGTTTCTCTAATAGTTTTATGTACATCATCTGCATCCTGAGGAGTTGCAGTTTTTCCAGTACCAATAGCCCAAACAGGCTCATAAGCTATAACAACTTTTTTAGCTTCAGCTTCGCTCAAACCTTTGAATGCTTCTTTTGTCTGAGTACTCACTATATCAGCAGTAATTCCTTTTTCTCTTTCTTCTAAATGTTCGCCTACACATAAAACAGGTATAAGATTTTTATCTAAAGCTCTTTTTACCTTTTTATTAATAAGTTCATCTTTTTCACCGAATATATCACGGCATTCAGAGTGTCCTATAATAACATACTCGCATCCTACAGCTAAAAGCATATCAGCAGAAATCTGTCCTGTGAAAGCACCTTTTTCCTCAAAATATAAATTCTGAGCACCTAATTTGATATTAGTTCCTTTAATAGCATTATGAACATCACTTAAACAAGTAAATGTAGGAGCTATCATAATATCTCTGTCTTTAACATCTTTAACTAAACCTTTCAAATTATTAACTAATTCTAAGGCTTCTTTATTGGAATTATTCATTTTCCAATTACCTGCTATAAGTTTTTTTCTAGCCATTTTTATTTCTCCTAAATATATAATTAATTATCTTTTAATAATTTACTAACCTCTTTAAAACAAGAAACTTTACAGTTTTCTATATGACCGAATATTACCATTTCAGTATTTACAATATTTGCACCAAGTTTTCTCATCTGCTCCAAAGCTATTTCTTTATTTTCTTTTGTTCTAGAAGTACATGCATCAGCAACTACATATACATTATAACCATTTTCAAGCAAATGCACAACACTATAATATACGCATACATGAGCTTCTATACCAAAAATAACTATATTCTTTTTATTGATTTTATTAAACTCTTCTACAAAATCTTCTGCTCCAAATATGCTGAAATATTCTTTAGCAAATAGTTTGCAATTTTTAGGAAACACGATTCTTTCATCAGTATGACCAAGACCTTTAGGATACTGCTCTGTAGCTAGAACAGGTATATTATGCATATCAGCAACTCTAAAAAGCATATTACTATTTTTGATAACAGATTCTGCATCATAAACAGCAGTTGTTAATTTACCCTGCTCATCTATACATATATATAAAGTATCATCTTTGTTGATTAGAGGTTGTTTCATTAATCTCATAAATAACTCCTTAATATAATTTTAATACAAATTATATTGTAAAATAAAAAAAAATACAATAAAAAAAGGGGAAACTCTTAAAGTTTCCCCTTAATCTATTAATTAGTCTTTTATTTCCAAACTAATTTAATTATTGAGCTTGTTCTTGAGCAGCACCAGTGTCAGCAGCACCTGTATCAGTAGTAGCAGCACCCTGATCAGCAGCAGCACCGTCACCTATACGTCTTTGTTCAAGATCTCTTAATTCAGCTTGCTCACGTATTCTAGCAGCTTCGATAGCTTGTTTTCTATCGTTTTCTGTTTTTAATAACTGCCAAGTAGCTTCATCATCGATATCTTCTTCGAAATCAACAACTACTACATCGTACTCAAGTGTTACATCTTTAACGTAAGTGATGAAATCTCCGCCTTTAGTATCTTTAGTTCTATAGAAACCTAAAGAATCTAATTTAACAGAAGGGATCATTCTAGGATAAAGAGGTTCTCTTACTAATACTCTGTCACGAACATTAGGTAAGTATTCTCTGTTTTCCCATCTTACTTGTCTCCAACCATTGAAGTAAACAGTACCCATTGGATAAGATTTTAATGCACCAAATTCATCTTGTAAGTTTACAAAGTAGCTAACTAAATAGTTGCGGCCGTAAACCCAAGAATTAATAGATTTAATTTCGCCAACGTTATGTATAACACCTTTACCGTCTGTATATTTAGTGCCGTCAGCACCGCCATACATTTCAAGTTCAAATACTGGTTTTACTAAAGCATAGCTGTTCCAAGCTGCTAATGGGAAATGTACTCTTATACCAAGAACTTTACCTGCTTCCCAAGCACCATTGTTACCTTTACTGTCTACGTTAGTAACATAAGAATTTCTGCGATTCTCTGTTAATCTAGCAGATTCATTCAACCATACTACCCAGTTATCATTATAAAGATTTTCTGCAACTGGAACTACTTCATTTGTATCACCTTCTCCAGCTTGTAAGTTATCAGCATTACCTGTTAAAGCAAAATCAATCAAAGTTGAGTTTGTTAAACCGTAAGCAGATGCAGCGATAAAAATGGAAGTTAATACTACGAATAACTTTTTCATAATTTATTGCACTCCTTGTACTAATTAATAAGCA
>CASGDY010000046.1 GCA_949300355.1 uncultured Brachyspira sp. | reverse complement strand
TAAAAGTTTAACTATAATAGGAGTTAATATATGTCTAAAGAAAAAAAAGAAATGGTGTATGAGGGAAAAGCTAAAAAGATTTATACTACAGATAATCCTGATGAAATAATTGTGTATTATAAAGATGATGCTACTGCTTTTAACGGTGAGAAAAAAGGTTCTATAAAAGATAAAGGCGTTATGAATAATGAAATTACTTCATTGCTTTTTAAAATGCTTGAAAAGCAAGGGGTAAAGACACATTTTATAGAAAAATTAAATGACAGAGAACAGCTTTGTCAGAAAGTTAAAATCTTCCCATTAGAAGTGATTGTTAGAAATTTAATAGCAGGTTCTATGGCTAAAAGACTTGGAATAGAAGAGGGTACAGTTCCTCCTAATACTATATTTGAAATTTGTTATAAAAATGATGAATACGGCGATCCTTTAATCAATGATCATCATGCTGTTGCTTTGAAATTAGCTACTTATGATGAATTAAAATATATTTATGAAGTAACTGCAAAAGTTAATAATCTATTAAAAGATGCTTTGGATAAAATAGGAATTACTTTAGTTGACTTCAAAGTAGAGTTTGGTAAAAATGCAAAAGGTGAAATACTTTTAGCTGATGAGATTACTCCAGATACTTGCAGATTCTGGGATAAAGAAACTGGTAAAAAATTAGATAAAGACAGATTCAGAAGAGATTTAGGTTCTATTGAAGAGGCTTATATTGAAGTATTAAATAGACTTAATAATCTATAATTAGTTTATAGTATATAGCTAAACAATTATATTTTGTCAAAATAATTTTTTTAATTTAAAATATTTGCAGGGCTTTGCCCCGCACCCCAGTTCTTTTGTTGGCACAAAGAACCAAAAGGACTGCATTTTTATAGGCCATACCCTATATTTAATAGGAATGTTTTTAATATAAAGTTCTAGCATTTGCGTTTTCGCAAAGCGTATCCGAGCTTGTCGAGGATGATATAGCTTCTTTGTGGCAATACCATACCTACACTTACAGTGGACTTCGTCAGGTACTCCTTTCAGTCGCAGGCACTTCCTTCGGTCGCAAAAGAAGTGGGGTATGGCACGACTGTGTGCTTCGCAGCAAAGCTCCATATATTAAAAAGAAAATATAATTTTAATTTTGACAAAATATAGTTGTTTAGATATATATAAAAAAGACTTTGCTTGATTTCAATATCTTGCAAAGTCTTTTTAATTATATTCGATTTATTTTATTTCTTTTCTGGTTCTTTTATTTCTGTTATTTTTACTTCTTTAACTTTTTCATCAGCAGTTTTTTTAAGTGTAAGTTTTTCTCTGTCTTTTTCAGCTATATAATAGTTATTTCTTAATTTAAATACTACATCTTTAGCACCGTTAATACCATCATTTTTTTTATATGCCTGAATAAGTATTTGTATTAATGATACAGTAGATGGAAGTCCTATATATATAATAGCTACACCTGCAGATGGAACGGTTGCTATTGAAGAAACTATCAATGCCTTATCTTTTCCGAATTTTTTTGATGATACTATAGCAGTAGCGGCAACTAATACTCCTCCTATAAGAACGCCCCATGCAATTTTACCTGTGTTTTTTATGTTAGAAACTTTATTGCCAAGTTTATGCTCTATATAAATAACATCGTCATCTGACATAAGAGCATTTACTAACTCTTCCTCATTCATACAAATTTTATAAGAAACTTCTTTCATAATAATTTCTAACCTCAGCTTTATTATATGTTTTCATAATTATATGATAAATTTATTGATAAAAAAGTCAATTAGTATATAAATATTTTTATTATGTCAGCAAGTCTTTTCAGCTGTAGGTTTGTTTGGTATTTCAGTAGGATATTCTCCTGTAAAACAGCCTATACAGTAATTCTGATTTTGTAAAGCTTCAAGCATATCTTCTATAGTGAGATATTCTAAAGTATCAGCATTAATTTCCTTTCTGATTTCTTCTACAGAGAGTTTAGCTCCTATAAGTTCTTTTTTGGAAGATATATCAACTCCATAGTAGCAAGGACTCTTTATAACAGGGGATGCTGATCTGAAATGCACCTCTTTAGCACCTGCTTTTCTAACAATATCTATTAATATTCTGCTTGTAGTTCCTCTAACCAATGAATCATCTATTAGTATAACTCTTTTTCCGTCTATTAAATGTCTTAAAGGGTTAAATTTAAGTTTTACAGTTTCTTCTCTTGAGGATTGTTCAGGCATGATGAAAGTTCTTCCTATATATCTGTTCTTTACTAAACCTATACTATATGGAATACCGCTTTCTTTAGCAAATCCTAATGCCGCTATTGTACCAGAGTCCTGAACACCTATAACTATATCAGCGTCTATTGTATTTTTTTTGGCAAGCAATACGCCTGTTTGGAATCTTACATTATAAACATTAATGCCGTCTATATTACTTTCAGGTCGTGCAAAATATATATGTTCAAAAGCACAAGGATAATGTTTAACCTGTTCTTTAGCATATTTGAAAGATTTAACACCTTCCTCATCTATTATAACCATTTCTCCTGCTTCTATATCTCTTATAAATTTAGAGCCTACAGCATCTAAAGCACAAGACTCTGAAGCTAAGAAATAATCACCATTAGCATTTGTACCCAAACATAATGGTCTTATTCCATGAGGATCTCTTACACCTATAAGTTTTCCGTCAACAACTATAACTAAAGCAAAAGCCCCTTTTATAATATTTACGCATTCTTTAATGCCTTCTATGAAGTTATTAACAGTTTTTCTAGCTATAAGCTTAATAATAACCTCTGTATCTGAAGTAGCATTGAATGTTGCTCCTCCTTCTTCAAGTTCATATCTTAATTCTTCAGCATTAGTCAAGTTGCCGTTATGAGCTATAGCAATTTGTCCCAATCTGAAAAGGTTTTCAAGCGGCTGAGCATTTTCTATTTTACTAGCACCAGTAGTGGAATATCTTACATGTCCTATAGCAATATTACCTTCTGTATCTTTAGGTATATTACTAGAAAATAAATCAGATACAAGCCCCATAGATTTATAAGTGAATAAATGTTTGTAATTTGATACAGTAATACCTGCACTTTCCTGTCCTCTATGCTGTAAGGAATAAAGTGCGTAATTTAAAGTTTTTAATATGTCTTTCTTTATTTCTTTTGAATAAATACCAAAAACTCCGCATTCTTCTCTAGGCTTATCATTCATATAAATATTATTCATCATATATCATTATAACCAACTTTATTTTTATTTTTAACCTGTCAATATTATAATTAATTGCATTTTTATACAATAGATTTATAAAAAAAATTCTTATTATTGTTATGCTCGCCTCCGCTAACTATAGATGCCAGCTAAAGCTGTCATCTGCTCCGGATCGCTTATTTATTAAGTATATACTGAAAATTTTTAACTTTGTCAATTTTTTATTCAACTTTTTCCCGCCGCATACGCTCTGCGGACTTCGTCAAAGTTGCTGCCACAGGCACGCTTCGCGAAAGTGCAAGGTATAAAATTAGTACTAAATCATACTAAAATCGTCTTACATGTAAGATAGATTATTAATTTAAGCACACCTAAAGGTGGACTTCGTCAAATATAGCCCTTCGCAAAGCGTATCCGAGCCTGTCGAGGATATAGCTTCTCGCCTGCCGTAGGCACACTTCGTGAGGCGGGCTTCGCCTGTGGCAATACCATACCTACACTTACAGTGGACTTCGTCAGGTACTCCTTTCAGTCGCAGTACTCCCTTGGTCGTAAAAGAAGTGGGGGTGGGGGCTAGTCCCCACTAATAATAAAAATAAGAAAATAATTTTTGATAAAATATAGTTGTTTAGGTATATACAGAAAATATCAAATCAATCGCAGTCTGTATGCAAAATTAATTGTCCGCATTTCAAACATTCAAATAAATATCCTTGGAAATTTCCTTCTATTTCTAAATCTTCAATATATTCTCTTACAGAATCTTCATCATTATCAGAGGATATAATTATTTTATCTAATAAATTTCTTTCTTTTAATTCTTTATAGCCAACATAAGAAATAAATTTACAAAAATCATCGCAATGGTTTGGATAATACGGCTGCTGCCAAGCTGAATATTCAGGTGTTCTTTTTGTAAGTTCCTCAATTTTTTCATCTCTATTTTCTATGATATTATCACTATCAAAAGGCTCATCAATAAAATCACAATTAAATTTTTCAGCTGCCTTTCCATTTGCTATGCATTCAGGGCATAACGGTTTTATATTGTCTTCACAATGCGGAATAGTATAATAAACCAAATCTGTTTCCTTTTCACAGCATTTACATAATACTTTATTATCTTCCTTTACAAAAAAATTTTTAACAATATTATCATCAACATATTTAAATTTAGGTATCTCATTAGACATTTTATACTCCTTTATTGCTTTTAATTATTTAATCAAATTTTCTAAAATTAAAATGCTTCCGTACATAAATCTTTCAAATAAATGTTTATTATTCTCATTTTTGCCCTGAATAGATATTTTTATATCAATTTCATCATTGTAATTTGAATTTCTATTAAAAGGAGATTCTATATATAATGATAAGCCGCTGTAATTATCTAAGTATTCATAACCATTAACTTCTTCATAATATTCAGAAATCTCTTTAAATGCAAATTGAGAAGCAAAATTTTTTATATTTGATACTGTTGCTGTTATGTTATTATATCTATTGAACTCATCTTCTAAATCATCTATTATTTGAATCTGTTTAATAGGCTGTGCTATCTCGTAATCATATAATTGATTGATACACTTTATTATTGAATCTTTATTTATTTCAGTAGGGGAGGTTAAACTTATTAAATTATTTTCATCCAATGTTATATAATCATCATTTATATCAATGAAGCTTCCATCTCCTAAATATCTAAAAATATTTATAAAATTTTCATTCTCATCATATAAGTTCCAAAATAAATTTATAGAATACTGACTCAAAAATGAATTATCAATATAAATCTTTTTCCAAAAATCATAACTCAATTTTCTTCCGTTCATAAGAAGCATTAATATTTTTTCTCTTTCTCTTTTTACAATATTCTTTATTTCTTTTTTCATGAAGTTTATTTCTGATTTTAATTCAGATGAAAAAGTTTTTGGAATAGTTTTTAATATTTTTTCTTTTTCTGTTATATCGTATATATCAACAGACATATTTGAATTAACGGATATTTTGTATTTTTTATCTTCTATATTTATTATTCTATCTCCGTTTTTATCCAATGAAAAATCTGGAATGAGTAAACCGCTTAACTCATCTCTATTTATTTTCATTCTATCTGCTATAACATCTAGTGCTGAATTAGAAGCATTTCTCACGCTTTCAATCTTTGATTTTCTAGCCATTTCATCTATTAAACTTAAAGCGTATTTTCCATCATTTAAAGCTAAAATATAAATATAATATGAACGCGGATAAAATTCTTTGCCCTGAATACTTTTAGCATAATCTTTTATAATATTCCCTTTTCCATATATGCCTACTATTATTCTTGAAGCGATTTTACTTCTATCATTTTCAAATATTTTATAGGCAGCATTCCTGAAACTTTCTATATCTATTAAATCTATGATATTATCTATGATTTTTAATCTCATTACATTGTCTTTAACTTTCAAATAATTTCCGTAAATGAATTTAATTATTTTAATATCAATCTTTTTAGTTTTATCTCTTGAGAGAATATCATATTCATCTTTAATAAATTTTAAATTTTTATCAAAATATTCTTCATAATTGTTATTAACATAATCCTGAACTTCTTCTATGCTATTAAACTTTACTTCATTTTTAGCTTCTATTTTTTCTCTATGTTCTATAAGGCTTTCAAGTTCATCATAATGTTCTTTTTCTAATTTTGTTCTAAAGGCTATAATCTTTCTGTTTTTAGAAGTAATAATTGTTTTGTATATATCTTTTATATCAATATCTTTTATTTTATCAAAATCTTCATAGTACAGATTTATTCTAAGATTAAGAGGAAGTTTATTTATATCAATATCACTATTAAATACATCATAAGCTTCTTTTAAATTATCAAGATTCCATTTATCAGGATATTTATTGAAAGATGATGCATTAAAAAACATATATGAAATTTTTTTAAGGTTTGAAGTATCCCAATTATTCAAATCATTATTGAAGTAAGGAGCATCTTTAAACATACCAATCATATCATGAACATTTGAAGTATTCCAATTTTCTATGCCTTCAAAATTCTTTCTTTTGCTTTCTTTGAATAAAAAACTCATATCTTTTATAAGGGTTGTATCTATATTGTATAGATTTATATTTTCATCATCAGTTAATTTTTTTAATTCTTCTTTGTTTTTAGGCTTATATATAATTAAATTTTCCATAGGTAATTTTTTTATGTAATGATATAGCTTCAGAATCAGTAAGATGTGCAACATAATCTTTTACTAATTCTTCATCGCTGTTATAAGGTATATCTGCTTTTTTGAATAAAGTATCTTCTTCTATAATATCCTTATGCTTTAATAAATATTCAAATATTGTTGAAATTATTCTATTTACTCTTTCAACATCTTCAAGTATCGCTTTGCTTTCATAAACAGTCTTAAACATGAAAGCCCTTAAATCATTTATAGCTTTTAATACTTTTTCATCAATATCAATTTCCATCTTTTCCATGCTGGCTTCTATTACACCCATAATCATAGTGTCTGCTCTCTCACCATAAGTTGTGCCAAGAACTTTAACTATATCTTTAGGTAAATCATCATATTTAAGAAGTCCGTATCTTATAGCATCATCAACATCATGGTTAGCATAAGCTATGGTGTCTGATATCCTTACTATCATACCCTCATTAGTTGAAGGTCCTGATGAGTCTGCAATAAGTTTTCCGTTTTTTCCTTTGGTATGCTTTATAATACCGTCACGTACTTCAAAACTTAAATTGAGTCCTTTACCTTTTTCAAGATGTTCTACTACTCTTAAAGAATGTGAAGAATGATGAAAACCTTTGAAATATTTTGATATAGCCTTCTCTCCAGCATGTCCGAATGGAGAATGTCCTAAATCATGTCCGAATGCAATAGCCTCTGTTAAATCTTCATTTAGTCTTAATGCTCTTGCTATGCTTCTAGCTATTTGCATAACTTCAAGGGTATGAGTGAGTCTTGTTCTGAAATCACCTACAGAAAGCATTATAACTTGTGCTTTATCTTTAAGGCGTCTGAAATACTCGCTATGTACTATTCTGTCTCTATCCTGCATATAAATAGTTCTTATATCGTCTTTTTCTCTAGGGTATACTGTGCCTTTACTATCTGCTGAGAAAGCTGCAGCAGGTGATAAAAAGCCTTTTTCTCTGGTTTCTATATCAAGTCTTATAGTTCTCAAAATGTCTTCCTCATAAGTTTTAATATTCTAATAATTATGTTAATAATAAATCAATTAATAAAAAAATACAATGATAATTATAGAATACAATAAAATTATTTTTATTAAAACTAATATTTATTTTTTGTGTTATATATTATTGATAAAAGATATTAATTGTATTATTAGAACTTTACAAAAAGCCTCATTTATTATAGAATTATGTTAATTAATTTTTCTATTATTACGAAATTATAAGTAATAAATTTCAATAAAAACAGGGCATTATCATGAAAACTATTAATTTAATATTGGGTAACCATAATCATCAGCCGGTTGGCAATTTTGATTTTGTATTTGAAAATACATATAAAAATGCTTATAAGCCTTTTTTAGATATATTAGAAAAATATAAAGATATAAAATTTAATTTCCATTATACAGGCTGTTTATTGGAATGGCTTGAAAAGAATCACCCAGAACATATTCAGGCTTTGAAAAAACTTGCAGAAGAAAAGAGAATAGAAATGCAAAGCGGCGGTTTTTATGAACCTATAATGCCTTCAATACCAGATAAAGATAAAGATATACAAATAAAAAAATTAAATAGATATATAGAAAAGAATTTTAATATTAGTCCTCAAGGTGCTTGGATTGCTGAGAGAGTTTGGGAGCCTACATTAGTTAAGAATTTAGCTATGAATGGCATCAAATATATAATGCTTGATGATTCTCAGTTTTTAACTACAGGAATAGACACTAAAAATATGTTCGGTTACTTTATAACTGATAATGAGAATTATAAATTAAATATATTCCCAATATCTCAGGAGCTTCGTTATTTAATACCGTTTAGAGATGTTGAAAAGTCTATTGAATATTTAAAATCAATAGCTACTGAAGAAGGCGACAGAGTTGTAGTTCTTCATGATGACGGAGAAAAATACGGAGATTGGCCGGGTACTCAAAAATGGGTATATGAAGATAAATGGCTTGAAAAGTTTTTTGATGCCCTTACAAAAGAGAAAGATACAATTATCACTACTACATACAGTGAATATATGGAGAAGCATCCTCCTATATCAAGAATTTATATACCTACAGGCTCTTATGAAGAAATGCTTACTTGGGTTTTACCTGCTAAAGTACAGGACGAATTCCATTCAAAACAGGAAGAATTAAAAAAATCTGAAGATAATGAGATTGTAAGCAGATTTATGAGAGGCGGTTTCTGGAGAAATTATTTCAGCAAGTATTCTGAAAGCAATAGAATGAACAAAAGAATGATATTTACTTCAAATATGATAGGTGAAATTACAGAGTCTAATTATAAAGAAAAGGAAGAGGCTTTGAGCTATTTATTAAAGGGGCAGTGTAATTGTCCTTATTGGCATGGTACATTCGGTGGACTTTATTTAAATAATTTAAGACATGCTACCTATGCTAATTTAATTAAGGCTACTTGTATATCTTTAGAGAAAGTTTATGGAAGAAAATATTTTTTAAGTCATAGCTTGGATTTTGATATGGACGGCAGAGAGGAGATTATGATTTCCTGTGAGAATGCCGGATTAGTTTTCCATACTTTAAGCGGTTCTTTAATAGAATGGGATTTGAAGAAAGGAAATCATATCAATTTAATAGACTGTCTTAAAAGAAGGGAAGAGGCTTATCATATAGCTGCTGTAAGAAATTCTAATAATGATCAGAATAATGATGAGCATGTATCAATACATGAAATAGCAAAAAAAGTTGATGAAAAGATTGCTAAATATTTGGTATTCGATAAAAATGAAAAAGTATTCGGAGTTGACCACTTCTTAAATAAAATGCCTACTGCTGAAGAATTCCAATTATTAAAATATGAAGAAAATGCAGATTTTTATAATCTTCATTATGATGTTTTAGAAAATCTTATCAATAAAGATTATGCTACTGTATCTTTTGAAAAGACTTCAAAGGTTAATGGCAAAGATATACATTTGGTAAAAAGATATATTGTAAACAATGACGGAAAATTTTCTGTTGAATCTATTATAGAAAATAAATCTAATGAAGATATAGAATTTGTATATGCTTTAGAAAATAATATAACATTGCTTGCGGGACAGGAGCCGGACAGATACTATATAGGAGGCAATGAAAAAGTTTCTAATAATTTATCTGACTGCGGAGAATACAAGGGAACAGTTTTTGGTATGGCTGATGAATCATATATAAAAATAAATGTATTAATGGAAGCAAGCGAAGAAACAGTGTTCTTATATATGCCTAACTTCACTATATCTGATGCTGTTGATAAACTAGAGATGAATTATCAAAATTCTACTGTAGTATGCTGTAAGAATATATCATTAAAAGCAGGAGAAAAAGTTAAATATAAAGTAAAATTAGATGTTAAATATATTTAATTTTAAAAGGTAGTGTAGATGAAGCTGTTTTGTGTTATATCTGATAAGAGTCATGTTGGTAAGACTTATATTTCTTCTCATATAGTGTCATCATTGAAGATGTTGGATAAAAGTGTATGCTATTATAAACCTTTTGTGATGGAAGTACGGGATAATAAATTATTCGACCCTGAATATATAAAAAATACAACTTCTTTAAAAGCTTCAGAAATATTTGTTTCCTATGCTACCAATGGAAATATATCTCCTCTTCACAGCATTAATACGAAAATAGATGAAAGAGATATCACCGATCTCATATATGAAAATAATGATATTTATGATTATATGGTATTTGAATCATTATCTTTATATTCGCCTATAAAAGAGAATTATAATTTTATGGATTTGATGCTTGATATAGAAAAAGAAAATGAAATTCATATAATACCTATTGTAGAATATGATTATAATGTTATACATTCATCTTTAGAGCAGGTGGAATTATTTCATACTAGAGGATTTAAAATACCTTTTATAATTATCAATGTAAGAAAAGATGTATTTGTTTCATCTAATGTTATAAAATATATTACAAGTCAAATAGATCCTATAAAAGTACATATGACAGAATTTGATAATAAGGCAGGAATATTAAAGATAAATGATATTAAATACCCTAATATAATTAAGGATTTATTTTAATTATACATTTATCTTCTTAAAGAGCTTTTTCTAGCCGCTACTTCAGGAGTATAACTTATTAAAGGAGATTTATCTGTAAAAGGTTTTCCGTTTCCGAATAAAATATATTCTATAGAGTATAGAATTTTTTCATACAATTTCTGATCCATAGAGCTTAATCCTAAAAATTCAGATATCTCTAAATTATCAAAACCTATTACACCTATATCTTTACCCATTTCATATCCGTATTCATTTATGGCTTTAATACCGCCTATAGCCATTTGATCGCAAAAATAAAAAATAGAATCTATTGTTTTATCCTGTAAAATTTTCTTTGTTGTATTGTATGATTCTTCCATAGAAAAATTATATGTTGTAAATAGTTTGCAATCTATATTAAGATTTTCGCATGCTGTTTTTACTCCTTCATATCTTTCTATTATATCGCCGCTTAATTCATAATGTCCCACAAAAGCAGGATTTTTCCAATTATTTTCGTATAAATGTTCTATAGCTAATTTACCGCCTAAATAATCATTAACATCTATATTTAATCCGTATTCCTGCTGAGGCATATTTAAAAATACCGTAGGAATTAAAAAGTCATTTGTAATTTCTTCGGTTTCAGTTGATAAACTTATTATGCCTCTAATATCACTCCATTTCTTTTTATTTTTATTAATAAGTACATTCAAAGGTATATTTTCACTATTTTCATATAGTCTTATTGAAATATTATATTTTAAAGTTATTTTCTGTAAATATTTAATTATATCAGAAGCTACCATCAAATTATGATCTCTTAATATGAATAGTATATCCCTATAATCTGATTTTACTATTGATCTTAAATCTTCAGGATAGTATTCAGCCAAAACAGACATTATCTCTCTAAAAGTATCACTATGCAGTTTTTCAGGAGAATAAAAAAATCTCTTTACTGTTGTTTCTGCAATATTCAAAATCTTAGCAATATTTTCAACTTTCTCTTTCTGTACCATTGAATCAGTCCTGTAATGATTTTTTATATTATATTACATTTTTTATAATAAATAATATCATAATAATGATATTAATAATATAATAAATATTAAGAAAAATAGTAATTAATATTAATAATAGTATATTTTATATAAAAAATCTATAGCTTTAACTAAAAAATGATTGTTTAGTACTAAAAAAATGATTTTTTAGTATCATTTTATTGACATTGTAAAATATTTGTATATAATAATAGCTATAGATATTTTATAGGCTGAATATTTAATTAATATTCAATTTTATAAATAAAAGGAGATGGAAATGATTAAATTTGTTTTGGTAGGTGCAGGAAGTGCACAATTCGGATGCGATATGCTTGGAGATATTTTCTCTACTAAGTCTTTAGAAGGCTCTCATATAACTTTACTTGATATTAACCCTAATGCTTTGAAAAAAGTATATGATTATGTAAAAGAGTTTATTGAGGCTAATAAATTAAATTTTACTGTTGATGCCACTACAGATAGGAAAGAGGCTTTTAAAAATGCTGAATTTATTATAAGTTCAATAGAGGTGGGAGATAGATTTAAATTATGGGATGAAGATTGGAAAATACCTATGCAGTATGGTATTCATCAGGTTTACGGAGAGAACGGAGGACCTGGAGGAGTATTTCACTCTTTAAGAATCATTCCTCCTATTTTGGATATAGTAAAAGATGCTATGGATATATGTCCTAATGCTTATATATTCAATTTTTCAAATCCTATGACTGCTATATGTACAGCTGTAAAAAGAGTTTATCCTAATGCTAAATTTATTGGTATGTGTCATGAGATAGGCTGGCTTCATAAATGGCTTCCAAAAATTTTAAGAATGAATTATGACTCATTGGATATTAAAGCAGGAGGACTTAATCATTTCAGCTGCTTATTGGAAATTAAAGATAAAAAAACAGGAAAGGATTTATATCCTGATGTATTAAAAAATGCACATGGTTATTTTGAGCATGAAGTGGGCTATAGCGATTTATTAAAATACGCTAAAGCAAATAATGCATTTTCAAAAACAGAAAGTTTTGATCACTCTATAGAAGATAAATTAAAAGGCGAATTTATATGGGCTGACAGAAGATTATTAAAAGTGATATTAGAAAAATATAATCTTTTGCCTATAACAGTTGACAGCCATTTCGGTGAATATATAGGATGGGCTTGGGATGTTGTTGATCATAGAGGAATATTAGATTTCTATGAATTATACAGAACTGTACTTTCTAAAGCTGAGCCTAAAATAGAATTGAGAGTAAAAGAAAGAGCTTCAAGCATAATAAATGGTATTGTTACAAATGAAAGCTATGTAGAAGAGGCTGTTAATATTTTGAATGACGGATTAATAGAAGATTTGCCTAGCTGGATAGCAGTTGAAGTGCCTGCTGAAATAAGCAAAGACGGAGTTAAAGGCGTAAAATTAAATAATGTTCCTAAAGGTTATTTATCACTTTTAAGAAATTATGTAAGCGTATACGATTTAACTGCTGAAGCTGCTATACATCATAAAAAAGAATATGCTATACAGGCTATACTTGCTAACCCTGTTGTTAATGTATGTAAAAATATTGAAGAGATGGTTGATAGAATGATAGATTCTCAAAAACCATATTTAGATTATTTAAAATAATTTATTTTATTTTCGTCTGCGTTTTATAAAGGAGGATGCAAATATTTTAGAGATTATAAAGCTCTGAATTATGATATAAAAATTTAAAATGAGGGGGATATAAATGTTTGCCAATATTGATTTAAGGGCTAGTTTCCAAAAATTTGGGGCGGCCATGTTTGTACCAGTATTACTTTTTTCGTTTTCCGGTTTAGTTGTAGGATTAACTATTATTTTTAAGGATCAGTCTATAGTAGGTAATTTGGCTAATCCTGATGGAACATTCTACAAATTAGTATTTATAATAGAAGAAGGTGCTTGGACTATATTCAGGAATATGCCTTTATTTTTCTGTTTAGGTATTCCTATAGGTCTTTCAAAAATGGCGCCTGAAAGAGCAATATTAGCAACTTTGATATGTTACTTATCATATAATTATTTTATAGCTGCTATACTTAAATTTTGGGGTCCTCAGTTTGGAGTTGATTTCACTCAGGAAGCAGGCGGAGTAAGCGGTTTAGCTTTAATAGCAGGTATTAAAACATTAGATACAAATATAATAGGTGCAATATTTATAGGTGTAGTAATCACTACTATTCATAATAGATTCTATGAAACAAAACTTCCTGATTATTTGGGAGTATTCCAAGGAACATCTTTTGTACATATTATAGGTTTCTTTGTTGTATTGGTTTTAGCATTCTTAACATGTTTGATATGGCCTAAAATACAGGCTTTGATAGCTTCAATGCAAAGCTTCTTAGCAGGTGCAGGCGGAGCAGGAGTATTTATATATACTTTCTTAGAAAGAATATTAATACCTACAGGACTTCACCATTTCATTTATGGACCTTTTATTTACGGGCCGGCTGTTGTACCTGAAGGTATAGAACCTTATTGGATAAAACATGTCGCTGAATTTTCAAACATGGTTGAGCCTCTTAAACAATTATTCCCTGAAGGCGGATTTGCTTTGCATGGAAACTCTAAAGTATTTGGAGCTCCGGGACTTGCTTTAGCAATTTATTTCTGTGCTGATAAAGAGAATCGTGAGAAAATGGCTGCTTTACTTATACCTGTAACATTAACATCAATACTTGTAGGTATTACTGAACCTTTAGAATTTACATTCTTATTTATATCTCCTTTCTTATTTTTAGTGCATTCTATTTTGGCTGCTAGTTTAGCTACAGTATTATATGTAGTTGGAGGAGTAGTAGGAAACTATGGATCAGGATTAATAGCTTTCATAACGCAAAACTGGATATTTGCTATGAAAAATCATTCATCTATGGTTATAGCAAATATTGTTATAGGGCTTATATTTACTGGTATATGGTTTGTTGTATTTAGATTTTTGATATTGAAATTTAATATTCCTACTCCTGGAAGGGGCGAGAGTAAGACTAAACTATATACTAAAAAAGATTATAAAGAAAGAGAAGCTAAAAAATCAAGTTTTGAGGAGCAGGCTGCTATTTATTTAGAGGCATTGGGCGGAAGAAACAATATAGAGCATGTTACTAACTGTGCTACTAGATTGAGAGTAACAGTTAAAGATGTGAATCTTGTTAAAGATGTAGATGCATTCAAAGAAGGCGGTGCTCATGGACTTGTTAAAAAAGGAAATGCTATACAGATAATAGTAGGTTTATCAGTTCCTCAAGTAAAAGCTAAATTTGAAGAACTTTTAAAAACTAGTGAATAATAATAATATTTAATAAATTTTTTAAGGAGTAATAAAATGAAAAAACATTCAGTTGTTATAGCCGGAGGCGGAAGTACTTTTACGCCAGAAATTATTTTAATGCTTTTAAGTGAAGAAGGAAGATTTCCTTTATCAGAATTGAAATTATATGATAATGATGCAGAAAGACAGGCTATAGTTGGAAATGCTTGTGCTATCATCATGAAAGAGAGAGCTCCTCATGTTAAATTCTCTTTCACAACAGATCCTAAAGAGGCTTTCACTGGAGTTGATTTTGTTATGGCTCATATAAGAGTTGGTAAATATGAAATGCGTTCTTTAGATGAAAAAATACCTCTTAAATATGGATGCGTAGGACAGGAAACTTGCGGTGCCGGCGGTATGGCTTATGGTATGCGTTCTATAGGAGGAGTTTTAGAGCTTATAGATTATATGGAAAAATATTCTCCTAATGCTTGGATGCTTAACTATTCTAACCCTGCAGCTATAGTTGCAGAAGCTTGCAGAAGATTAAAACCTAATTCTAAAGTTTTAAATATCTGTGATATGCCTGTTGGTATAGAAGATATTATGGCATCTATATGCGGTTTGAAATCAAGAAAAGAAATGCAAGTAAGATACTTCGGTTTGAACCATTTTGGCTGGTGGACTAGCATAATAGAAAAAAGCACA
Organism: uncultured Brachyspira sp.; assembly: GCA_949300355.1. Taxonomy (GTDB): domain Bacteria; phylum Spirochaetota; class Brachyspiria; order Brachyspirales; family Brachyspiraceae; genus Brachyspira. The sequence goes on along the minus strand of CASGDY010000046.1, from coordinate 854 downwards.
GGCAGAGATTTAATGCCTATATTAAAAGAATTCGTATCTAAAAACGGATACTTACATCCATCTATGGAAGGACATGTAGATGCTGATTGGCATTCTACTTATGAAAAAGCAAGAGATGTTTTGGCTGTTTCTCCAAACTTCATGCCTAATACTTATTTCAAATATTATTTATTCCCTGATTATGTTGTAAGCCATTCAGATATTAATTATACTAGAACTGATATGGTTAGAGACGGCAGAGAAAAAAGAGTATTCGGAGAATGTAAAAGAATAACAGAAGCAGGTACTGCTAAAGATTCTACATTTGAAGTAGGAGGACATGCTACTTATATAGTAGATTTAGCTTGTGCTATAAGCAATAATACAGGAGAAAGAATGTTATTAATAGTTCCTAATAATGGTTCTATAATAAACTTTGATCCTACTGCAATGGTTGAAATACCTTGTATAGTTGGCTGCAATGGTCCTGAGCCTTTGGTAATGGGTGAAATTCCTAGATTCAATAAAGGATTAATGGAACAGCAAGTGGCAGTAGAAAAATTAGTTGTTGATGCTTGGATAGAAGGTTCATATTTGAAAATGTGGCAGGCTATCAGTATGTCAAGAACTGTTCCTAGTGTTGAAGTTGCTAAGAAGATATTAGATGAGTTAATAGAAGCTAATAAAAAATATTGGCCTGAATTAAAATAATTATTTTTTAATAATTATATGATATTAGAATAGGAAGGGGAATTATTACTCCTTTCCTATTTTTTGTATATACCTAAACAACTATATTTTGTCAATTTTCAAACAGATGAAAGTTCTCTGCTAATGCTATTGATAATTCACGTTTCCATTTATTACTTTTCTTT
>CASGDY010000045.1 GCA_949300355.1 uncultured Brachyspira sp. | reverse complement strand
AGATTTTTTCTCTGTTATGCTCTCATCAAACCATTCTATAACAGCATAAAGCCCTATAGCATCATTATCTTTTTCTAAACTTACAACTTTTCCAATAGCTTCCCTTTCTTCATCTTCTTTATGTCCCTTATAGACAAATATTTCTATGCTCTTTTTTTCAAATGATTTAATTAGCTCATCAATATTTTTCTCTGTGATTTTATTAGTTTTAGTTTCAGCAAAAGTATTTTTTGAAAGCGGTATATACTGCTTGAAACTATCACCTAAAATTTTATATTTCTTTTTAATCATTTTATCTCCTTAAAATATTAATTATATTGAAATGATTTTTAATTATCTCTATATCTATAGCAAAAAAGTACTCGCCGTACTGGCATCCCGCACGGTAATACTTATTATTATACAAATCCAAAAATATGTGCGGTTTAATACAAATCATTATTTTATTTAATGTTCTAATCAATCAGAGATTATTTATTATCTCTATATCTATAGTAAAAAATATAAGTGATTATAAGTAAAAGCTTAATTTTTTTAATTTTTTCCTACAAAAATATATACTTTACAAAAATATATACTTTGCTATAATCAAATCATTATGAATGAAAATAATTGTATTAATTTCTTATCAAACTTTATACTATAAAATAAAAAGGAGAAATAATATATGAATGTAAAATTTTAAAAGCGAATAGTTTAGAAAAATTAGAAAAAATAATAAATGAATATATAAAAAATGGTTATCAAGTATCTGGAGGAATCACAGTAGGATCTGAAATTATTGGTGGAGTAACCTTTTTTCAATATATTGTATTGATGGTAAAATAAAGTAAATATATCTAAACAAATATACTTTGTGAAAAAATAAAGTTATTTTTATATATGGGTATTTACCACACCGCTCTGAGTACTTCGTAACACCCCACTTCTTTTGTTACCACAAAGAAGTAAAAAGGTAACATTTTAGCTTAAATTTAATAGTTTATATTACATGTAAAATATAATTAGTATTATTTAGTACTAATTTTGTACTTGCACTTTTTGGTTCTTTTTGCGGCGGGAAAAAGAACAATAAAAACATTGACAAACTTAAAAATTTTTAGTATATTCAAATTTAACAAAATAAAAAAGTCCTAGTAAATTAATACCAAGCCTTTTATTTTAATTTTATTTAATACAATTTATTTTCTATATTTTTTTAATATGCTGTTTCTTAATTCTTTCAAATCTAAAACATCTGTAATTACATAATCTTCAAATTGTGCATTTTTATAAAAAAATGATTTATCTAAAAGTATATAGCACATTAATATATTTGCTAATTCTTCCTCATTAAGATTATCAAAATCCATATTAGGAATGATATCTATATTCTCTTTTAATATCCTATCTATGATTATATGTGCCAGTTCATGAGCAACAACACATCTTTTTTCTTTAACTGTCATTTCTTCATTTATAACAATAACATCAACCCAATTATATTTATCTTTTAAAGTATATCCATATTCAAAAAGCTTTTTCTCTTTTATAAATATTTTATAAAGTGCCGCATTCATTATTTTTATTACTTTTGGATTTGTATATGAAGTTTCTCTGCAGAAATTTTTAAATTTATATTGTCTTGTTTCTAACACTATACTTTCTACTGCACTTTTCCAATGTGATAATAAAGATTTTGTTATATATCTATTTATAAGACTATCTATTAAATTATTCTGCAAACTATTTAATAAAATCGATTGTTTTTTTGCCTCATTATAAACATTATTATATCCGCATCTATCAGCTATTTATTGTAAATTTAATTTATCCATGTCAAATTAAAATCCCCTATACATTCTAACTTCTTCATCTAAAAATATACTTAATATATCTTTATATCTATTTTTTAAAGAAGTTTCTGAAAAACATTTAATCTGTTGGGATTCTAAAGCCTCAGTCAAAGCATTTATTTTTTGTTCATAATTTTCTTCATCGATACCCAAAGAATCAAAATATGCTTCTACTTCTTTTTCTGTAGTGCATTTTTGCAATTCTTCTTTACTGAAAAGTTTAACTGCCATAAATACCTCCCCAAAATAATTTTCTAACTCCCATAAAATATTACAAAAAAGTAAATATTTTGTTTACAAATATAGTATATACAACTTAAAATAATTGACAACTGTATATGAATATAAAAGTCAATGTTTGTTATAAATTAAGTATATATTTAATAATATTAATAATTTTTATTCTAATGAATGAGAAATCCTGAAATAATCGCATTGTCCTGACAGTCTTAAACTTTTAAAATTCAAATCAAAATATCTTTTTATAAAAGTATTATTTATATAATTGATTATACCTGAAACAATATCGCTTGCCATAAGAAGTGCATTGTCCTGAGTAAGCTCTGCCAATGATTTAGTAGCTCCTTTGTTTAGACCAAGTGCTTTAATATCCACGCCTTTATTTTTGAATAAGGCTGAAAGCATGCTGTCTCTAAAATTATACCATTCATTGGCATCAATACTTTCTATTTTTTCTATTTTGCCGTACTTGGAAATAAAAATTCCTCCGCCGTTATTTATAAAATTTCTTATCTCACGTTCTGCCTCCTTACGCTTTGAATCATTAAGCTCAGTGTTTGCTATAAAATTAAAACTATGCTCGCCTATATTTTTTAAATTACGATTAAAACTATTATCCATAGATTCTAAAATCTGCCAAAGTGAATATGCACTGTATAAAAAAGGCTTTCCTATAATGTCCCCTTCAATACTTCCATAACTTGCGTATCCTGCTAAAGCTAAATCAAAATCTATATCTATAATACTAGCTTCATCATAATTTAATGAACCATTAAAAATTTCTTTATGTCTTTTTATAATGCTTATACTTTTTATTTCATCGCTGTCATGCTCATCAAAATTAAATCTGTATATTGAAGAAGGATCATAATATTTAAATCCTTTTAAACCGTCAAGTCTTCCTTTAAATCCATAAGCCCTAGCAGGCAAGACTTCTAATTTAGGAGTAAAAAAACAAAATCCGTAAACTAATGCATTATAAGAAACATTAACTATTAAGTTTTTAAGTCCGCCTGCTCTTTCAAATTGGCTTATAAAAAAATTATATGCATTATTTACTTTCTCATTATCTTCGCATTCTTTTGGTTTATCTACAAAATAATTAAAAGAATTAAAAACTCCTCTGTAAAACTGAAGTATAGGCTCAAGATAAATAGAGTTCTCCATTCTCTTACAAGTTAATGCCCATTTATGAGGAAATGAAAAATCATCGCTTTCATCTCCCCTATTAGATATTACATTTGGAATGCCTAAATTATAATTATTAGTAGATACTCTGTTTAATTCATCATTTAATTTTTCTATCTCTCTGTTTTTATCTTTCAATTTATTATCATATTCTTCAATAATTTTTTCTATTTTAGATTGTTTATTTTCTATATTTTGCATAAATAAAAACCTTAAAAATTAATCTTTATATTAATAATAAAAAATATAAGTGATTATAAGTTTTTATTCTTTATATTAAATATATGATATAACCTAAATTTAGACTATAAATGCAGGCTTTTTGGTTCTTTGTGCCAACAAAAGAACTGGAGATGTGAGGGCTAGTCCCCACAAATAATAAAAATAATAAAATAATTTTTGACAAAATATAATTGTTTAGGTATATATCAATTTTTTATATCTACACTATAATCTTTCAAAGTATCTAATATTAAAAGCATTGATATTTCATCTTGATTTGTTAAATCGTATTTATCTATATTGATTATATTTTTTATAGCATTCTGACTTCTTCCAGATATAAATAAAACATCATCATTTTTTAAAGCAGGCATTATTCTGCTTAATGAGTTTACATTCCAGAAAATTATTCTAGGAAGTTTATAATTATTTTTATTAAATATTTCTTTCCAATATTCAAAGTTAGTTTTATTTTTCCATTCGCATTGATTAAACTCCATATCAGAAATTATTATTATATATTTAGGTAGTTCTTCCTGCGGTACATGATTTTTTACAGCAGTATCAAGCAAGGCTTTAAATACTGAATCTATATTTGTACTCATGTTAACAGATGATCTTAAAACATAATTAACTACATCAGCAATATTATTTATATTTGATATGTCATGCATTTTAGAATTGCCGCAGAAATCTATAAAATGATTATGAAATGCAGATTTATTTAATTGTGCTATATATATTCCCAAAGCCACAGAACATATTAAAGGTTCACCATTCAAAGCCATTCCCATACTTCCAGATACATCGCATGCAACTATTGCATTTAAATTATTATCTCCAAAAATATTCGGAAGATTTTTCCAAGTTAAATCAAATTCTTCTCTTCTTAAATCTATATCTTCTTCAGCACAGTCTAAAATCTCTCTTATAACATCAAAAGGAGTTAAGACACTTGTATTTAATTTAACTTTTCCTGACTTTACATCTTCAAAAAATTGTTTGTACCTTTCTTCATCATTTCTAATAAATGCTTTTGAATATTTTCTCATAGCAAGCGAAGGAACTGAAGAATAATTAAATGTATAATCTTTTTCTCTTAAATTATTTTCTATTATTTTTATTTTCTTTCTTAAAGCGGATAAAGTTTTTCTGTATTCTTTATTATCCATATTTAAAAGCTTTATTAATTCTTTTGCAATGTTTCTTGTATTTTTTGATGAAGTATTTTCACTAGGAAGCCATTTAGCAAGAAGCGAAACATTATCAGTTGTTTTATCTTTTTCTAATTGCTCTAATATTATATTTTTTGTAAAATCAGAAATGTTTTTATTTTCTCTATTTTCGTACCATATATAAATAATATCGTCCCATCTTCCAAGCTCTGGTATAGTTTTAAGGATTTCTATTGCAGTGAGAGTATGATTTTGTTTAATCATAATATTCATGTATTTTCTAAAAACTTCTCTCTCACCAATACCTTTTCTTATATCTCTTAAATACATTATAGATTTAGCTGTAAGTTCAGGATTTTCTCTCCAAGAATCTATAAAATATTTTAATAATTCATCATCTTCTTTAAATCTGCTTGCTCCCATAGTCGCGAATAAATCTATTACACTGCTTAATGATGAAATATTAGTATCAGCAAAATTATGCGTATAAGTTTTATTAAAAGAATTTTTAAGCAAATCTAAAAAAGACATAAAATAATTCTCCTATAATAAAAGTTCTATAATAAAAAATATTCTATGCCTATAATAAAATAAGCATAGAATAAAAAACTAGACACAATATACACCATTATAAATGGCTGAAGGAGTTGAACCTTCTTACTACCAGAAAATAAATTGCTGTTTGTGTCTAAAAAATATTATTTCAAAATAAAAAACTAGATTCCATTTTAATCCAGATTGCGACTTAAATATTTTGCTATCGGAATCTATTTTAATTTTATGTTTAATATATTATTTTGTCAATGTTAAATATATTATTAATTAAAATCTCATTAACGCACGTTAAATGGATTTTTATTTATCATTTAAATTACAGTTTATAATTAACATATATTTTTAACTTTACTCTGCGTGCGGTGTGAAAATTATAAAATTAAATAACTATATCTGTACTATCTTGTAAATTATATTTTGTAATATTTAATGTTTTTAAATCAAAAAATGATATATTAAGATAATGAAAAGAATTATGTATTTTACACTGATAAAATAAATCTCTATCATATATTATATTTTTCTTTTGATTTGTGCTATCAATGTTTTCTGTTTTTAATAGTTTATCATATATTAAATATAAATAAATATTTTCTATTTTTAATTGATTTAATAAAACACATATTATTCTTAAATAAGCACCAAAATATTGATCTGATAATTTTTTTAATTTATCATCATGTATATCTTTTTTTAATTCTATTATATACAAATCTAAATTATTATTTTTGTTTTCTCTTAAAATAACTGCATCAGCACATTTTTTTATTTTTAAATGGTTAAATTTTCTTTCCCCTTCTATATCTTTTGAACATATAGATTTAGATGTTAGTTTTATATTTATTTCCATTTCAGAATTTTTATCTCTAATATTAAAAATATCATCTTTATTTAATGGAACAAATTTGCACATATTATTATCAATAATATTATAAAGTCTTTCAAAATTTTCCATAACAACTAAATACCTTTTTAAATATTCTCAGTAATATCATCATATTCATTTGAAGCTTCATTGATATAATCATGAAAAGTTTCTACATAAAAACCAGTTTTTTTATTTCCTTCTAATGGTATTATATTTGTTATATTATCTTTATCTGTATTAAATTGATATATTCTTATCTTTTCAATATCTATAATGTCATTTTCCGTATAAGAATATTTTTTTAATAAATGATTTTTTTTATCTTTATCATTTATAGAGTTAAGTTTTATCATATTGTTTATATGTTCTAAAAGTGTATCACTATGGGTTGATATTATAAGATTTATATTTTTATTTACTAAATTAATAATCATTCTAGCCATTTGTTTTTGAAGTTTAAGATGCAAAGACATTTCAGGTTCTTCTATAAAAAGAGTTCCAATATCTTTACCATATTTTAAAAACAAATATAATGGTGCAATTTCTGTAATTACTGCCGAGTTTAAATACATAGGTATTTTTAAATCTGTATTATTAGGCTTATAATAATATCCTCCTGTTTCAGTATTAACTTCTATACTTCCTTGAATCATATTATGAAATATTTCTATTATATTGGCATATCTTTCATTCGCTTTATACTCTTTTGATAAATCAATTAAATTATTTATAAAATCACTAATAGGCTTTTGAAATAAAGTTTTAATTTTTTGATTTTCAATATTAAATGCAGAAGTTACAGATTGTTTAGCTAAATCCCTATAGGATAAGAAAAAACCTGTTCTTGATGTTGGTAAAAATATTTTTTTGTTATAATAAATATTAAATATATATTCTGTCATGCTAGAAAAAATATTTATTATAATATACAATGTACTAAAATCTGGAACATCCCCATATATAGAATATTTATTCAAATGATTTTTATATAAAATACTAATTTTATTTTTATGTTCTAATAAAATTTTAAAATCAGGCTTATATATATTTAAATTTATATAATCTAAATTAATTAAATTATCAATATCATTAAATATAAATTTCAATATTTTTTCTTTGTATTTATTAATAAGTAAATTAAATAAATTATTAAGTAATTTTAATTCTTCTAATGATAAAAAAAATGTTTCATCTAATGTCTGTTCGGCACAAAATATATTTCTATTTTTAGATGCATTAATAAAATAATAATTCTGTGCTTCTGTTATTTTAGAATAATTTTTTTTATTATATTCAAAATGCTTATTTATAATATTTTCTATATCTTTGTACTCTTCTAAATTAAATAAAAAATCTTTATCTTGAAATAAAATATTTACAATTTCTTCTGAATAATTTGCAAATCCATATATTAATGTCATTAAATAGCTTTTACCGCTGTTGTTATCACCTATAAATAAAACTAAATCAGAAAGTTCTATTTCTGCTTCCTTAATCTTTCCAAAATTTTTTACCACAAGTTTTGAGTATGACATTATTTTTCCTTTAATAAAAAACTATTTCAAATTATTATATCATATTTTTTAATAAAACTGTTAATAAAATTCTAAATTTAAATAACGCTTGGGCGGGTGCTAAAATTTTTAAATAAGTTATAAAGATAGTTAATATTAAAATTCAAAAGTTAGTTATAAAGAATAGAGGGCGGGGAATGTAACAAAAGTTTTAAAGCTTAATTACATTTGCCCACCCTCTTTATTTTAAATATTATTATGTGATTTCTATGCTATTATTCTTTTAAAATATATACTGTTATTATAGCTGCCCACCCAAGATTTTTTTTAATTAAAAACGTATTCACCGCACGGTAAGCTGATTAAAAAAATAAAACTAAATATGAATTAAAATTTAAATTATAAATAAAGTATTGCTAACCGTGCGTTAATGATATTAAAATTATAAGCAATACAAATAGTTTTAAAAATTTTATTTTATGATATACTGATATTAATATGCAAAATAATATACAAAACAATAAAAACTATTATTCATTTTCTGATTATGTTAAAAATAAATTCGGAGTAAAGGTAGGAAAAATTTCTATAGATACAGATTTCGGCTGTGCACATAAAGCCAATGAAGGCGGATGCCGATTCTGCAATTTAAATAGCTATAAACCTCCTTATGTAGCTGAAGAAGATATTAATAATCAATGGATTAACGGATTAAAAAATTATAAAGGAAGATATCAAAAATTCTACGGATATTTTCAGCTAGGCACCCCATTATCACCTTTAGCTTCTAAAGAATCACTGAAATACGCTAATAAATTGGTACATTTTGATGAATGCGTTGGACTAATGTTCGGAGCTAGAAGCGATATGCTTGAAGATGATGTACTAAAAGAACTTAGCGATTTATCTTACTCATATGGTAAAGAAATTTGGCTAGAAATGGGGCTTCAATCCTCTAATGATGAAACTTCAAAATTTATTAATAGAGGTCATGATTATAAATCTTTTGCTGAAATGGTAAATCATATAAAAACAAATTATAGTAATATAATAATATGCACTCATATAATATTCGGACTGCCTAAAAAATTTAATGATAATGATAAAAAAACAATAGAATTAGAAAGCAGAGATGATATGATAAAAACTGTTAAAGATGTATCAGCTTTAAAAATTGATGCTGTAAAATTTCATCAGCTTGATATAGTAAAAGGTTCTTATTTTGAAAATATGTATAGAGATTATAACTTTCCCACTTTAGACGAAGATTTTTATATAGATTTGATGAGTGATGCAATTTCTTTTACAAGGTCAGATATTATAATAGCGCGTTTAATGGGCGATAGTTTGGGAGATAGTTTAATAGCACCTAAATGGAAAAAATCAAAAGGCGAAATAATAAATCTAATAACAAAAAGAATGAAAGAAAAAAATATAATTCAGGGTATAAATTATATTTTTTAAAAAATTCGGCAGGAATTAAGAAAATAAATTAACTCCTGCCTAGTTTTAGATATTTGGTTTATTTATGTATAAGAGATCAATCAAATTTGCATTATATGATTTTTTTATAATAAATAAAAACAGGAGTGTATACTTAGAAAAATATAATCTAGTGCACTCGACTGATTATTTATTAGATTAGGTAATCCGACTTCGTTAATTTAGTATTAATAAATTAAACTTTACGGTTGCGTGCCAGCGAAGGATTTGCACCCTCATTCCCCATATATTATCAGTAATTATTATTATACATAAAAATAAATTTTTATCAAGATTTTTTTATGTAATTTTAAAATAAAAAAATTATTAAAAACTTAATTTTATTTGCAAATGCATATAAATTGAATATACTTTATTATAATAATAAAAATTTTAAGGATATTTTTATGGAAGAGCTAGAACCAAAATCCAAAAAAGATTACTTATTAATAAAACTAGCAATAGGCATAGCTTTAGGTATTATAATAGGTATGGTATGTAACGAGGCTGTCATTAATGTCATACAATCTATTAAATATATACTTAATCAAGTAATATCATTTATGGTACCATTAATTGTATTAGGTTTTATCGCTCCTGCTATTACTAGAATGGGAAGCAAAGCAAATAAGATGTTAGGAGTTATTCTTGCTCTAGCATATTTTTCTTCTGTAGGTGCTGCTTTATTTGCTACTATTGCAGGATATATAATAATTCCTAATTTAAATATTGCTTCAAATGCTGCAGGAGGTAAAGAACTCCCTGAAATAATATTCAAATTGGATATTAATCCTATATTCCCTGTAATAACTGCATTGTTCTTAGCTATATGCGGAGGGGTAGCAGTTATAAAAACTAAATCAAAATACTTTGAAAATCTATTAGATGAACTTAATAATATAATTTTATTTTTGGTAAATAACGTAGTAGTGCCAATATTGCCATTTTATATAGGAACTACTTTTGCTGCTTTATCTTATGAAGGTACTATAATTAAAAGCATTCCTATATTTTTAATAATTATAATCATAGCAATAATAGGACATTTTATATGGCTTACAGTTTTATATTCTATAGCTGGCATTGTATCAAAGAAAAATCCGGCAAGAGTATTTAAACATTATGGTCCTGCTTATTTGACTGCTGTAGGTACTATGTCATCTGCTGCAACTTTACCTGTAGCTTTGAAATGTGCAAGTAAATCTGATGCATTAGACAAAGATGTCGTAAACTTTGCTATACCTATGGGAGCGACTATACACTTATGCGGATCAGTACTTACAGAAACTTTCTTTGTTATGACTATATCTAAAATATTATATGGACAGCTTCCTGCAGTTGGTACTATGATTTTATTTGTTATATTGCTTGGTATATTTGCTGTTGGTGCTCCGGGTGTGCCTGGAGGAACTGTTGTTGCTTCTTTGGGAATAATAATTTCTGTTTTGGGCTTTAATGATGATGGTACTGCTTTGATACTTGCTATATTTGCATTACAGGATAGTTTCGGCACAGCATGTAATGTTACAGGAGATGGTGCTTTAGCATTAATACTTCAGGGAATATTTAAAAAAGATAATGCAAGTTAAGTTATAAAATATTTCTCCTATCTTTTTATAAAAATAAGCAGGCTTAATTTTAGGCTTGCTTATTTTTGTATAGATATAAAATTTCATACTGCGCACGGTAAGCTAATTTTAAACATAAAATAAATTTTGAATTATAATCCAAACAATAAATAAAGATGCATTCAGCGTGCGGTAGATTTTTTTATTCTAATAATAGCTTGTTTTATAATAATGCTTTAAATATAATTAAAACTAAAATTCAAAATACAGCAATAAATTTTAAAGGGGGGTATGTAATAAAAGTTTTAAAGTTTAATTACATTTGCCCACCCTCTATCCTTATAATTTAAATTGAAATTAAAACTCTAACTTATTTATTACAAAAATAGAATTTATAAACACCCACCCAAGTTTTTTTAAAATTAAGAATGCATTCACCGCACATAAAAATAAATTTAATATATTGAATAATAGAAAATACATTAATGTAAATTACCATGTGTAGGTATTGGCAAAAAATCAAAATTATAATATACTTTCTATCAATTTTATTAATGAAAAAACAATGTCAAATGAAATAGAATGCGAAGTTATTTTAATAAAAAATAATATTGGAGTTTTAATAATGAATAGAAAAAAAATTTCAATTATAAAAATAATAGCAATATATTTTTCAGGAATAGTTTTAACTTTGAATGGTGCAGCAGGATTGTTTTCTTTTATTGATACAAAAAATTATATTCATACTGTAGGAGTAGTTGAAGAGTGCGATAGAAGAAAAAGGCTATATAAATCTGGAGAAACTAGATATGAAAAAACAATGGTAATAAGCTATGAAGCTGATAAATACGGAACATTATACGCTACTATAAGAAGCTATTATCCATTTAGAAAAGTAGGTGATGAATTGACTTTATGGTATGATCCTGATGATCCAAGCAATATAAAACTTCCTTTTTCTGATGGTATTTCTTTTATATTAAGCATTGTTATAGGATCGCTAATAATTCATTTTGGACTTCATATTGTAAATAAAAATAGATAGCTATATTAACATTATTATGTAATCTGATATTTTTTATTTATTCAATTTTTTTAAATTATAATTAAGTTATATATAACAATTTATTGCAAAAATGCTAAACTATAATATACTATCAATCAATTATTTATGAAGAAACTTTTTTTATATTTCATTTTAATAGTTATTATAGCGGCTAATCTTTACCCTCAAGTTTTTAAACCATTTAGAAAACTACATACCATACAAACAAAAAAATTTGAAATAATATTTCCTATAGAATCAAGAAGAACAGCAGAAAATCTTGCAAAAGTAGCTGATGATATATATGAAAAGTATTCAAAAATTTTAAATAGCACAGTAGCAGGAAAAATCCCTATAACAATAACACCCGATATAAATATGTTCAATTCAATGGCTATGATAATACCATATTCAAGTTTAATATTATATGATACGAATATGGACGAAAGTCTTACAAGCTATAATAATAACTTTGAAACAGTGTTTATACATGAACTCACACATTTACTTTCTATGGCTTCAGAAAATACAGGACTAGCCGCTAAAGTTTTAGGTAATTGGGCTTCTTTTGTACATATTAATGCCATGCCTTTTATGATTGAAGGAGGCCCTGTCAGCATGGAAAGCTTAACAGGTTTCGGACGTGCTAATGACCCTTTGGTAAAACAAAGATTAAGACAGGATATATTTGAAGGAAATTTCAGAACTCCTATTCAGGCTTCTTATGTTTGGACTAAAAGCCCTTATGGAAATGTTTATTATGAATACGGCGGATTATTTTCTAAATATCTGCAAGATAGATTCGGAATGGAAAAGTATACAGAGTTTTGGAAAAAAATGCAGACTAGTCTTAGCTTTTCATTTCTTATTTATAATTCAGGAGTTTACGGTGCTTTCAAAAAAGTTTATGGAATGAAATTTACAGAAGTATGGGCGGACTTTCAAAATTCATTGGCATTAGAAAATGTTAATCCAAGCGAAGAATTAATGGTTAATGATAAAGAAACTTTTATAAATGATATTTATTCTTATAATAATACCGTTTATTATATAGACGGAGATATTGGAGCATTATATTCATACAAAGAAAAAAGAAATAATCAAAACAATAAAAAAGATTTAAAATTAGAATTTTTAATAGACCAAGGTTCTGAAAGTTTGGATATATCAAAAGACGGAAATAATGCCTTAATAGTTTCTTATATGTTTAATGGAGGACTTTATAAATATATAGTTAAAGAATATGATTTAAATAAAAGAACTAGAACTAAAAGAAAATGGTTCGATATGCAGTATGCAAGATATTTTAGAAATGGTGTTATAGGAATATCTAAAGATTTGCATAACTCTATTTTAATATACATAAATGAAAATAATGAAAAAGAAATTTTATTACAGGCTAATGATAATTTTGGATATAGTAGCCCTGCTGTAATAGATGATAATAATATAGCTTTGATAGTTACTGAAAACGGTGTAAAACATATAGCAATATTCAATTATAATAATAAATCATTAAGATATATTGATACAAAAGACAACACTTTGAATTATGTAAGAACTTTAAGATATTCAAATAATAAAGTACTTTTCTCATACAATAACAATGATAAATTCTATAAACTAGGCGAAATAGATTTAAATAATAATCAGATGAAACTCTATACAAAAGACTATTCAGGCGGAGTTCTATCTCCAACATATGCTAATGGAAGTGTTTATTATAGAGGAAGATTTTCAGAGTTTGACAGACTTATGAAATATTCTGATAATACATCTGTAACAAAAAATTTCACGTACACTGATAAAACAATAAACAAATATGAATTTACTCCTCAAATGGAGCTTGGCAATTATAATGGCTTCAAATATTTTAAGCCTTGGACAATGTGGATACCTCTGCCTCAAATAAGCGATACATTTCCATTTTTTATTAACGGGCTTGGCATATTATCGATAACGGCATCTCCTTCCGCTGATAATATTACTTCAATTTGGCTAGGATATGATATACCTTCTAATTTTCTTCAAACTGAATTAACAGTTACATCATATAGTATGCTTTATCCTTTATACTTCGGATTTAAAAGCGATGTTGTTTATTCAACTTATAATTATTGGAGATTAAACTCTTATCTTTCTATGCAGTTTATGCTTAATACGGAAAGCGATAAATTATATTTTATGCTTGAGCCTTCAATTTCAGGAGCTTTATTTTCCGAATTTATTGATCCTCAAACTAATACATCATCTGCATTTACTTGGAAATATTCTTCATGGACACTAAATGTTTCTTTAAAAGCTTCAATGATATTCAGAGTGCAAACTGATAAGCCTTATAGAGATGATTTAGTAAACCTTACTGTTATACCTAAATATTCTATTAGATACAATAAATTTGCAATAGATTTCAGCACAAAGTTTCAAACTAGATATGTACCTATAAGAGCTAGCTTCTATGGTTCTTATGCTTTTGATACAAATGCTGCATTTGATGGGGATTCTACAGTATTCAGTTCAAGTGAAGTAAGTGCACCTGAAGAATTCTATGCTTATGTAAAAGATAAAAAATATAAAGCAAATTATTTTTTGGGCGGAGATGTTGAACTTTTAGGTTATTTGAGTTCGCATTTTAATTTGAGCCATATATATTTTGATAATTTTTTCGCTTCTCTTTCGTACAGATTTGCTTATTACTCAAAAGAATATATGCATTCCGCAGCTTTAAAAGTAGGATTTGATGCAAGTATTCCTGTATCAGGATATCAAAATATTATAACGGGAGAGCCTTATATATTATTAGCTTTAAGGCTTCCAACAACTTTAGATAAAAGTGTAATAGGAAATTATCCTACTTTAAACGATCTGTATATAGGATTCGGACTTCAGATGTCTTGGTAAAGCGAGCAGCACATTAAACAAAAAAATTAAAATGAGGTTTAAAAATATATTTACACTGCCAGCCCTTTAGATTTATAGTTATAATATGCAATTGACATTTTTTATTCCTATGCTGTATAATTATATTTTTTGCTCCCACCATAAATATATTTAAATTTATGATGTACACACCACCGCTAAAATTTATAATTATTTATTAATAAATTTAAAATATTTAGGAACTTTTAATTATGCAATTCGTCTAACTATACGATTAAAAGTTAGTTTGAGGAGAAAAACTATGAAACGCGTTATACTAGTTCTTTTTATTACAGTTATATTAACTATATCATTATTCGCCGAAAGCGAAAATTATTATTGTGCTGATGAATCTTATACATACTTTATTTATAATGAAGATTCACTTACTGAAAAACAATTAAATGAAATAATAGCATTAAAAAGCGAATATCAGCCTAAAATTTCAGAATTAAGAAAAAAAATGTATTTGGAAAGAACTAAAATGAATTTAGAAATGTCTAAAAAAAATCCTGATGAGCTTATTATCAATAATTCACTAAAATTAAATATGGAATATGCCAAAAAATTAAAAAAGATAGCTAATGATTTTCTTCAGGAATATAATGAAATAAAAAATAACAAATAGCTCACTTAATAAATAAAAACCATATTCTGCTATAAAGGAGAGATATTAATCTCTCCTTTTTTCATATAAAATGATTTTTTATGTTTCAATAAATTTCTTTTATATGTATAATATAATTGTTAATTATTTTTTAAGGATAAGTTATGAAAAATATTGCAGTATTATTATTATTATTATTATTTATT
>CASGDY010000044.1 GCA_949300355.1 uncultured Brachyspira sp. | reverse complement strand
ATAGCAATCAAAAAATAAAATATATATTAAATTTAACATCTTTATAATAAAAAGTATTTTTTAATTATACTTAATTTTATAATTATAAAATTAATAAGAATAGCTATATATATTAAAAATACAAGAATATTGATCATACTATATCCAAAGGCATTTTTTCATCGGGCTTTGGAAATTCTTTATTTATCATATCTACATCTTCATCAGTAAGTATAATATTCTGACTTTCAATATTTTCAGCGAGATGTCTTCTGCTTGCACTCTTTGGAATAGGTATATATCCTGAAACCTTACTAATAAATGACAATGCTATTTGAGCAGCAGATGCATTATATTTTTTTGCTATACTTAAAAGAGTGTTATTTTTTAATATATCCTTACCCAAAGCTCCAGCCTGAGCCAAAGGACAGTAAGCCATTAATGCTATATTATTTTTATTCATATACGGAGCTAAATCAAAATCAACTCCTCTAGAACCTAAATGATATAATACCTGATTTACAGTGCATTTATCTCCATCTTTTAATGATTCAAGCTCTTTTATATCATCAATATCAAAATTAGAAACGCCCCAGTCTTTTATAAGTCCTTCTTTTTTTGCTTCTTCCATACATTCAACAGTTTCTCTTAAAGGTACTCTGCCTCTCCAATGAAGTAAATACATATCTAAATAATCTAATCCCAAACGCTTCAATGATGCTTTTAAACTATCGAATATTTTATCTCTTCCTGCATTATGTGGATATACTTTAGAAATTATAAAAAGATCTTCCCTTTTAATATATATATGCTTTAATGCCTCAGATATTATTGACTCAGCCATGCCATTACCATACATTTCAGCTGTATCTATCAATCGCACCCCATTATCTAAGGCAAATACAATAGTTCTTATTTCTTTTTCTTTTTTATCTTCATTTTCACCTAATCCCCAAGTTCCTATTCCAAAATTTGGGATTTTATTACCAGATTTTAATAATGTATAATTCATAAATAATCCTTAAATAATCATTAACTATCCTTACTTATATACAAAGTTCTTGAAGGGAATGCAAAACCTACACCCAATTTATTAAATTCATCTACTATTTTATAATTAATATCTTCAACTATTTTAACAAATTCAGCATAATCTGGTATAGTTACATGATATATAACTTCAAAATTAAGAGAAGAATCTGCAAATTCTAAAAATCTTGCACTGTAAAATTCTGTATTATTTGTACCTTGTATAATATTTTTTATAGTATCAGGTATAACTTTTAATTTTTCTAACGGAGTAGAATATTCAACACCGATTACCATATATCTTCTTCTCTTTTCCAAAACTCTATAATTTTGTATTCTTGAAGAAAGAAGATTAGTATTAGATATTAAAAGCTGTTCTCCGCTGTTTCTTCTTATTCTTGTAGATTTTATTCCTATGTATTCAACTGTTCCTAAATCCTGATCTATTTGTATAAAATCGCCTTTCAAAAAAGGCTTATCAAATACTATGACAAAATAATTGAATAAATCGGCTATTATACTCTGTGCAGCAAAAGCAACGGCTACACCGCCTACTCCAAGTCCTGTTATAAAAGTATTAACGTTGACACCTAAATTTGAAAGTATAGTTAAAAATCCTATTACCCATACTAAAGCTTTTAATATTGTTATAATACCATCAGATATAACAACATCTTTTTTCTTTGACAAATAATTATTAGTAAAATTAGTTATTACATCACATATAAATAATGTAACAAACACTATTATAAATACCACAACTATTTTTCCAAAATATCCGCTAGCTTCTTTTGGAAGAGTAAGACCTATTCTTGCTATTGCTAATGAAACTATAAATATGATAGGCTTAGTTCTTCTTTTTATGCTTTTTGTTAAATCAACAACGAAAGGGCTTTGAAATTTAACATTCAATTTTAATAAAGTTTTTAATAGAAACATCAATGCTAAACGCATAGAAACGATACTGATAATCAATATTCCTATGGCTATTAAATATTGAAATAATGTATTATTCCAAAATACTGTCTCTTTAAGATATTGCATATTTTCTCCAATTTCATACTAATTTTTTTTAATATTAATTTTACTACAAAATGTCAATTTTTCAAACATAATTTGACATAAAATAAATACTATATTAATATATAACAACAAAAAAATAATGGAGTCAAAATAATGAAACAAATTATTAGTATTATTATCATATCTATTTTATTTATTGCATGCGGAAATCAGAAAACTGATGCACCTGCTGATACATCTTCAACAGAAAATGGAACATTAACAATAGATTTCCAAGCTATTATAGGCGATACAAATAATAGTGTAATAAGCAGCAATTCATATTTAAAAGTTACAGGTACTTATGGTGATATAGACGGAAAAATAGATGCAGCTACAGTTGCTTCTGTTCCTACAAGAACACCAGATCTATTAAACAAATACAGATCAACAGATAATAATGTATTAAATAATAAAATGGAAGTAAGTATGGGACAATTCTTACTATTCGGTACTGCTAATGCTTCAAGATATATAGATGATGGTATGTCTGGTTCTGGAATAGCTCAAAGAACTGCTGAAGGAAAAACAGGTCCTAAAGTTATAGGCACAGGAATAACAAAAGGAGCTGACGGAGTTATAACAATAAGATTCGTACATGCCGGCGGTAAAACAGTTGATCCTTATGTTTTTGAAATGAAATCAGATGCTAATGGTATTTTCAAAATTGGCGGCGGTACTGAAAACTTTAAAAGAAGTGAAGCTGTTGTTACAAATGATTTTGATTTCAATAAAGATGCTGCTTCTTTGATAGTTGATAAAGCTAAAGAAGGTACTCCTTATTGGAAAGGTGATTTACAGGCTACTTTTGAAAATAATATAATAAAAATTACTGGTACTTTAACTGAAACAAAATAATATTTTAATATGACTATAAAAAGAGCATGGTATTTTTACTATGCTCTTTATTTTTTAAATAATTTTAATAGGAGTTAATCATGAATATAAAAAAAGTAAAAGTAGAAATATATATACCTGAAGAATATACTCAAAAACTTAGAGAGGCTTTAAACAATATAGGAGCTTTAGGCGTTGGGAATTATGATAATGTAATGTCTGTAACAAAAATCACAGGTTATTGGCGTCCTTTAGAAAATGCTAATCCTTTTGACGGAAAAGTTAATGAAATATCAGAAGCTCCTGAAGATAAGGTAGAATTTTCAACAGATGTAAAAAACATAGAAAACATCATAAAAGTAATGAAAGAAGTTCACCCTTATGAAGAGCCTGTTATAAATATCATTCCGCTTTTAAATGATAGATTCGATGTGAATTTAGATTATTAACTTTTTATTTATAAAGTTATAAAGAAAATATATCTTTTATAATATAAACAAAATCATTCTTTGGAAATTTATTTAAATTTATTACATTTTCTATTGCATCAGCAAAATATAATTTATTATCACTTGGCAAATATGATACGCTGAATATTTGTGCATTGCTGTTTAATAATTTTTCTTTTGTATATCCATATTCTGACATGTCTATGAGTCTGCTTGGTATATTATCTCCATAGAAAAGAAAAACAGCATGATTATATAATTTAGCTTTTACTATTTTGTCTTTGTCATTATCATCTTTTTTGAAAAGTTTTTGATTATCATCTACATACAAATCAAATATTTCATTAAGTTCATTTTTTATATTATTTAAAACAGCTTCCCCATCTTTATCAATATCAACTAAAAAGAAATAGTAAGCATGTATTATAATAGATTTTTTATTTTTTATAACTTCAGCATTAATAAAAACTCTTGATGAATTAATAGAATACATGCTATATCCGAAATATCTGAGTCTATCTATTATATTTTCTTTACTTACTTTTTTATTTATATTATGCTCTAATATAGAATTATTTTTTATGAATAATAATTTTCTTTTATTGATATTAGAAGCATCAATATATAGGAATACTAAAGTTATTATTTCAAGTATTATTAAAATTATAGTTATATATATTTGATTGTTGTTATAGATTGAAAAGAAAATTAAGTTGGCAAACGCTATGGCTATTACACCATAAACGCTTGCCCTTAATAACTCTTTTTTGAAGGAGAACAGCTTATTATTGTTCATTATTACTAATTTATTTGATGAATTTATTATCTATAAGTAGTTACTTCTTGATAAGCTCTTACAGCTCTATCAATTACAGCCTTTGTAAAGCTAAGAGATAATTCAGCTTCAGCAATGGCATTCATTACATCTGATACATCAACTTGATCAGGTCTTATACCAGCTTGAACTATTATATTATCCCTGTCAACCTGCTTCTGATTTACAGCATCAATAGCATCGCTTAACATTGTACCGAAATTGCTTATTAAATCATTGCTTGAACTTCTTCTTAACTGCTGAGCAGGTCCGTAATGTCTAGGATCTGTAGTTTTAAGTACGAATCCGTAATTATCTCCTACATTACCTGTTCTTGTATTGTTCATACTATAAGCATTCATTACATTATTAATATTCATAAAAATATCCTTAAAATATTATTGCTGTCGTAAAAAATTAATATCTTATTATATTCAAAGCACTTCCAAACATAGTTTTAGCTGACTGAATCATAGTAGAGTTAGCCTCATAAGCTCTTGAAGCCTCCATCATATCAACCATTTCTGTAACTGGGTTAACATTAGGCATTTCTACATAACCAGCTTTTTCACCATACTTGATAGCATCAGGGTGAGAAGGATCGTATACAAATCTAGTTGCAGTTTCCATATCTTTTTCTATGCTGAATACTCTTACTCCTGTACCAACATTAGGCTGTAAAGCATCTGGTAAAAATGGGCTTCTGTATTTATTGCCGTCATCTCTAGGCTTGAATATTACTCTGCTTCTTCTGAAAGCTCCGCCCTCTGTAGTTCTTGTTGTATTAACATTTGCTATATTATCAGCTATAACATCTAATCTAGTTCTTTGAGCAGTTAAACCGCTTCCTGATGTATTTATAATTGAAAATATTCCCATTTCTGTTACTCCTTTAAGAATTTAAATAATACTGATTAAGCATTACCTATCATTCTTCTAATTTCTCTATATTGAGCATTAACTATTTGTGTAAACATTTGATATCTTAAAGTATTTTTAGCTTCTTCAGCCATTTCTTTATCTATATCAACATTGTTTTTATCATTTCTATAACTAGTATCATAATCTACTGTAATAGTAGGTGAAACTTGTTTATAATCCATAGGCATATGAAAAGGAAAATGTCTTGAATCAGTTCTTTTAGCTTCCATACCATTATAATTTTCACTGTCTAAAGCTCTAGCAAGCTGATATTCAAAAGTTACATCGCTTCTTTTGAAATTAGGTGTAGATACATTTGCTATATTATCGGCTATAACCTCAGCTCTAAGTCCATAAACATTTAAAAGCTTCTTGGCTACTGTCATAGTTTTAGCATAGGTTGTATCAGCAAACATACTCATAGTTATAACCTCTAAATTATAAAATTATACTTATGAATATTGTCGGTTTAATGAAAAAGTGCTTTAATATTTTTTTAGGATTATATTATGTAAATTATATTGGTATATACCTAAACAACTACGTTTTGTCAATTTTTGATTATTTTTGAATGCAATTATAACTTATAAATAATATAAAATATTAACACATAGTAGTAAAATATATTTAAATGTAATATAAAACGACATATTTATACAATAATAAGTAATCAGCCGCACATATAGTTGGCTATCCATAATAATTTGCAGTACCGTGCGGAAAGCCTCTATGGCGAATAGTTGACAAACTTAAAAATTTTTAGTATATAGTAATTTAATAATAAATATTTTAAAATACTATTTTATAAAATGTATTATAATTAGATTAAAGTTTATATTATATTTTTATTTAAAATACAAACTATTCATAACTTCTTTAGCAAATGATATTAAATGACTGCTCACTGTAACAGTTGCTGATATTGTGAGTATTATAGATTCTTCACCCTTGCCTACTACAGTTATAGCATTAAAGAAATCATTTTTATTTATCTTTGAAATGAATATATACTCTGCAAATAAATCATTATATTCTTCTCTTTGTCTTATGGATATAGGTTTAATTATAGAGTAAAGCTCACCTCTTCTGCTTCTAAATCCGTCAAAAAGCTCTTTTATAGCAGCCTCATCATATTTTTTATCACTATAGCTTATGATTATTGATATTCTCTTATCAGAACTTTCTATTTTTAATAAAGACCCTTCTATAGAAGCATCGAAATTTTCAGGAACTAATAAATTAAATCTGTCAGGATTGGCCTGTATTGCTGTTAATCTTCCTGTATCAAATTTTGAATTATCTATTAAGTATTTTATATTGTTTATTCTGTTTATAATATTTGAATCATTTTTATTTATAGTTAATGCTCTGTCTAAAATATTCAATGCATCATCATATTTATATAATGCCCTATAAGCTACAGACATATTAATCATAGATAAAACATCTTCATTATCTATTGATATAGCTTTTTTATATTTTTCTATAGCCTCATTATGTTTTCCTTCTATAGAAAGTAAAATTCCATACTGCCCATAAACACTTGAATCAGCATTACCAAAAGATATCAGCTTTTCTATTACATTCTTTGCTTCTTCATACTCATAAGTGCTTATAAGTGCCTCTATCTTGTTTTCAAGTAAATCTTTATCATCTTTTATAAAATTAAGGGCATTATCAATCAATTCTATTACAGATTTGAAATCATTTTCTTCATAGTATATATCAATTAAAACTAAGTATCCGTATTTATATTTATTATCTTTTTTTATAAGTTCTAAAGCTAATTTTTTGGCATAAGAAATATTATTTATATCTATAAGATTATTAATTTTTTCTGCAATAATATCATTATTTTCTTTTATGATATCTTTAATATCTTCATCTATTGCTGCATTATCATAGACATTATTAATATTTTCTGCCATATTATCTCCAATTAACTATAGTAAAACCTTTATATTTATTTTTTAAAGCATGCTCTTTTAATTTATTATCAGGATTAACGCATACTTTAGTGTCGGCAAAATTAAAAAGAGGTAAATCACTTATAGAATCACTGTATGCTATATTTTTATCGCTATGATGAGGAAAAAAATGCTCAGTAAATAATCTGTATCTTTTAGCAGCACCATAGCAATTTTTACCGTACATATATCCGGTATATTTTCCCCTAAAAGTCCATAACTCAGTACCCATACATCTGTCAAAGTCCAAATTTTCAGCTATATATTTGGCATAAATCTCAAAACTAGCGGTAACTAAAATCAATGTATATCCCTGATTTTTTAACTTCTTTATTTCTTCTAAAGCATCTTTATAATATAAAGAAGGTACTATAGTATCAGCAAACTCTTTACCTATTTTGTCTCCGAATTCTATGTCTATATTTTTGAATATATGTGCTATTTGGTATTTTATTTTTTGATTATCTATTACTTTTAAACAAAATAATAAGAAATAAGGTATCAAAGCTATATAATGCATTATACTAGAAGGATTCTTTTTTAAATAGAACATCATAAATGGAAATATGGAATCTTTATTTAATATAGTCTTATCCAAATCGAAATATGCAACTCTCATCATAAAATGTATTCTACTACAAAAAAATCATTTGTCAAAGGAATTTTAATATTTTAACTTATAATTAATAAAAAAAATTATGTAAACTAAAAAATCACTTGACTATAAATAAAAAATTTAATATTATATATTAGATTTAATATTAATTAATAATAATTGTAAATAACTTTATAATATAGATAAGTTTAGGAGATAATATGCTAAGAAAATTAGTAATATATGGAGATGAAAGACTGCAGAAAGTATCAGGAAAGATAGAAAAAATAGATGATGAAATACTAACTTTAATAGATGATATGTTTGAAACGATGTATAAAGAGAGAGGTGTTGGGCTTGCAGCAGTTCAGGTAGGAATATTAAAACGTCTCATAGTTATATCTGTACCTGATTTTGATGATGAAGCAAAACCAGATTTTAAATTAGCTCTAATAAATCCAGAAATAATATGGCATGGAGAAGAAAAAGAAATTTTGGAGGAAGGATGCCTTTCATTCCCAGAAATAAGAGACGATGTTGCCAGATATACACAAATTAAAGTAAAATATTTAGACAGAGACGGCAATGAACAGATACTTGATGCTGAAAATTACATAGCTAAAGTGCTTCAGCATGAAATAGATCATACTAATGGCATAACTTTTATAGACAGACTAGAATCATATCAAAAAAGAAGATTAAAAAGAGAATTAAAAGAACTTAGAAACAATACTGTAAGGGAAATAAAAAAAAAAGAAAATAGAGAAATGTTAAAAAACAGTCAATCAATTAAAAATATAATATTTGATTTAGACGGAACTTTAGCAGATTCTATATTTGATATATATAACTGTGTCAACACCACATTAAAACATTTTAATTTAGAAACTATATCTCTTGAAGATACTCATAAATTTGTAGGAAATGGGGCAAAACTTCTTATAAAAAGGGCTGTTAATAAATATAGTAATAATGAAGAAATTGAAGAAGAAGCACATCAATTTTATATCAAATACTATGAAGAACATTGTGTAGACAGCACTAAACTTTATGATGGAGTTAAAGAAACTTTAGATTTATTATACAATCACAACATTAATATGTTTGTAATAAGTAATAAACCTAATAAAATGGCTATAAAAACTGTAGAAAAATTAAATATACTTCAATATTTCAAGGCTGTAATAGGAGATGGTGTTTATCCATACAGGAAACCCGATGTAAATATATGGCATAGCTTGAAAAAAGATTATAATCTAATAGAAGATGAAACTATCATGGTTGGAGATGGAATACCTGATTATGAATTTGCATGTAACTCAAGTATGAAATGTTTGCTAGCTCTATATGGAATAACAGATAAAAACATTTTGTTAGAATTAAAAAACAATTATTATTTAAATTCATTCAATGAGATTGCCGATTATATAATTAATAAAAAATTTTAATTTAAAAAAATTACATACTTGACAATACTATAAAATATTTGTATATTAGAATGAATTATTTATTAGTAATAAAACAAGTATTAATTTAACAGTAATAATATGAAAAATAACAAATTTAAGTACACCAAAATCCGAACTAATGATAATATTTTTTCTTATATAGAAGATATATTATTCAAAATCAAATCTAAATTGAATAAATCAAATAGTATTCAAAGAATAAGAACAACCTATGTTCATTCAACAAGATACACAAGTAATGATAAAAAAAATAATATTTTTATATCAATAATTAAAAAATTTGCATTAGCTGTGGTATCATTATCATTATTTATGATTTTAGCTAATTTTTTAATAATCAATATGCGTCATACATCTAATGCGGCAATTTTACCTGAAGATAAAATGCCTGCTAATGCTGCATATTCAAAAATATTAGATGAAATATCTCCTGAACAAGTGAGCTATAATACTTCAAGCATATCTGAAGTACCTACTGTAACATCAGCGGTAACATTAGAAAATGCTACAGATATATTCTATAATTCTATAACTTCTGACAATACTTTAGTTGGAGATGGTACTATAGGAATGAAGTATGATGAATATGTAATAGAAGAAGGAGATAATCTCACTACAATATCAAGAAAAATAGGGGCTAATTTAGATACTTTAGTAAGTGTAAATAAAATCACTAATGCTAACAGATTAAGACCTGGACAAAAAATTGTTATACCTAATCGTAACGGATTATTATATACAATAAAAAAAGATGAATCTATAGAAGAGATTGCTGAAAGATATGATGTTTCATTAAACAGAGTTCTTTCCTTTAATAAAATAAGCGACCCTAATGATATAGAAGTTGGAGATGATATATTTTTACCTGGTGCTAAATATACTTTAGATGAAAGAATTGATAAATTCGGACAAATGTTCAGTATTCCTACAACTATAACTAGAATAAGCAGCGTGTTCGGATATAGAGTTCACCCTATAACAGGTGTTAGAACTAAACATATGGGGGTTGATATACCTGGAAGACTTAATACTCCTGTATATGCTGCTAGAAAAGGAAAAGTAATATTTGCAGGATACAGCGGCGGTTACGGTAATTTAGTAATAGTTCGACATGATAAAGGATATACAACATATTACGGACACCTTAATTCAATAACTACAAAAGCCGGTGCCACTGTAGGTGTTGGTGTTATGATAGGAAGAATGGGAAGCACAGGAAGATCTACAGGAAGCCATTTACATTTTGAAGTTAGAAGAAATGGTGTGGCATTGAATCCTGCTGATTTTATACCTATAAAGAAATTCTTAAGAGGAAGAAGATAATAAATATTAATCATAAATAGAGGGATTCTTTAATAAGAGTCCCTTATTTTTATACTTAATCTAAACTATGAATGATATTATTAAAGTAATTAATATATTAAATAATATACCTGAACCTTTTTCTGTAGATGGAATAATAAAGACTTTTGAATCAAGTTCCAAAGATTTTATAAAAAGTTTTGCTCTTTACTTTTATAAAGAAAATACTGAAGAATCAAGATTATGGTATGTATCTAAAAATAAATTAGTCATTAATGATAAATCAAATAACAAAGAATATAAATTATTTGCCAGAGGAAATAAATTCGGTTATATAATACTTAATACGGATAAAAATAAAAATGAAATAGAAATACTTATAAGCTATCTATCAATAATATTATACAGCGAAAAACTTTCATTTCTAGCAAATAGAGATAAACTTACAGGTTTATACAATAGAGGATATATATTAAAATACCTACAGGAAAAAGAAATTACTAATGAAATATATTCTATAGTGATAGTTGATTTAGATAAATTCAAGCATTACAATGATACTTATGGACATAATATAGGAGATCATGTATTAAAATTAGTATCAAAAGTGATGAAAGAGTCTTTAAAAAAAATAAAATATAAATCTGTGCTTGCTAGGTATGGTGGAGAAGAATTTATTATAGCATTTGATATTGATAATAAAAAGACTCTTATTGAAGCTATGGAAGAAATAAGAAAATCAATAATAGAAACAGATCTATCCACAGAAGAATATTCTCTAAAAGCAACAGCATCTCTAGGCGGCGCCATAAAAGAAGAAAATACATCTTTAAGAACTTTTATAAATAAAGCAGATCAATCATTATATAATGCTAAAGAAACTGGAAGAAACAAGTCTGTTATATTAGATTTTTAATTCAATTTTTTTATAGTTATTAGAGATATAAGAATAATAGCCACTTTTATTTAGCTTTAGTATGTTAAAGCTAAATAAAAGTGGGAGATTATTTATGAAAAATACTATATAATATAACCATTCACACAAACTATGGTAAAAAATAAATATAAAAAATTAAAGATCTCTGATTAATACAATATCCTTATCTTTAATAACAGTATTTCCTTTAGGTATAACAGTAGATTCTCCCCTTTTTATCATAACAACTAAATTATTCTGAGGTAAATTTAAATCTTTTAATTCCTTATCCTTCCAAGGATGACGCTTATTAATATGTATCTCTCTAAGACTAATATCATAATATTTAGTCTTTTTAGCATTAAGTATTACAATATCACCTGACTCTATTACAGTTTTACCATTTGGAATTATAGTACTATCCCCTCTTTCTACAGTAACTATAATTGATTCTTCAGGAAGCTCTATTTCCATAATAGGCCTGCCAACCCAATGATGCGTAGGCGGTATTTTAATTTGTATAAGCTCCATATCTGAATCATCTACAAAGTCATTAAAAGTTTTAAGTACATTTTCATCAGAGTCTACCAAATCCAGCTTTTTTGCTATAATAGGAAGGAATGTTCCTTGAAGCAATACAGATATTATAGATAAGAAAAACACCACATGGAATATGTCATAACTTATAGAATTATTATTAACTATTACAAATATAGCAAATACAATAGAAGCTGCCCCCCTAAGTCCTGCTGCCATAACAAAAAGCTGTTTTTTTAATGATATTTTAAATGGAGTTAATATAGCTAACACAGCTATAGGTCTGGCTGCAAATGTTACAAATAGAGTTACATAAATAGAAGTCGGAGCAACATTTAATATTCTTGAAGGAAAAGACAAAAGCCCAAGCATAAAAAACAGAACCATCTGCATAAGTCCTGTAACTCCGTCAAAGAAATTAACCAATGTAACTTTATTTTTAATCTTTGTATTTCCTAAAACTATACCAACTACATAAACAGTTAAATATCCGTTTCCTCCTATATAAGAAGAAAGAGAATATGAGAGCAATGCTACAGCAAGTACAAATATAGTATCAAGTCCATTAACAGGAAATTTAAACCTTTTAAGCATATTATAAGCCATAAAAGATACAGCCGCCGCAACTGCCAAAGCAAATACTATTTGAGCAAATACCATATATGCAATAGATAAAGGAGATGTCAAAGTTTTTCCTATAAGACCCAAAAATATGACAGTAAGCATGTAAGACATAGGGTCGTTACTTCCGCTTTCAAGCTCAAGCAATGAAGCAAGTCCGTCTTTAAGGTTCAAACTCCTCGAACGAAGTATAGAGAACACGGATGCAGCATCCGTTGATCCTACCACAGAACCTATTAAAAAACTTTCAAAAAAGTTTAATTTTAGCACATAATGACATAATAAACCTGTAACCATAGATGTTATAAAAGTGCCCACAAATGATAGTAGAAATGCCTGATTTGCCACAGGTTTTGCAACTTTCCAATTAGTACCAAAACCACCATAAAACATGATGAATATCAATGTTATAGTGGCTAGTTCCTCAGCAATTTTATAATCATCAAACTCTATTTTTAAAATGCCGTCTGTACCAAAAACCATTCCCAAAACTAAGAAAAGTAAAAGAGATGGGACTCCTACTTTTACCGAAATTTTACTTACTATTATGCATAGTATAATTATTATAGAAGATAACAATATAGCTGAATTCATAAAAACCTATTATTAAAAAATATTTTATATAAATATATATGGTTTTTTAAAAAAATACAAATATTATTTTTACAATTAATAAAATTATTATTATATATTTTTTACTAATCATAGCATAATTGATTTTTATTAATTAAATAAATATATAGTATGGTATAAAAATATGAAAACTATAATCTATAATATTACATTTTTTACTTTTATTATTCTAATAATTTCATGTAATAGAAACAACAAAGAAAATAATAATATATATATTAATTCTCAATCTACAAATAATTATATTCAAGGCACAGAAATTGAACCTATAAATACAGGTTATAAAAAAATAGATGATATACTCAATAAATATAAATATAAAATGATGATATATGAAATATCAGAATTGATTTCCGAAAAAGGTATCAATGGTACATTAGATGAAAATATTGAGTCTGAAAATAATAATTATATAATTGCATTTAAAGGCTCTACTCCATTGTTTTTAGCAGTTCAATACGCTTATGATGATTTAGCAGATGAATTAATAAAAGAAAATGCTGATATTAATGTAATAGTAAAAGATACAGAAATAAAAAAAGACATTGATATACTTTATTATGCTGTAAAAAACAATAATAATAAAATGACTAAATTTTTAATAGATAAAGGACTTTATGCAGGCAGGGATTACGGCGAAGAATATCACTATTATTTAACGGATATTGCTATAAGAAACAATAATCTTGAAATACTTAAACTTCTCATAGAAAGTAAAGATGCTAATTTGGAATCTGCTTTAATGGCAAAAGCTGTTGATCAAAATAATATAGAAATGGTTAAATATTTAATATCTATAGGACAAGATGTAAATGCCAAAATATTTTATAATGAAATGCGGTTTGACTCTCCTATGAAAGTAGCTGCTCAAAATGGGAATATAGAAATAGCTAAACTTTTAATTGATAAAGGAGCTAATTTAAATTCAAGTGATGATTATATATATAATGCTGTATATTATGGAAGCTATGATATTGTCAAATTATTAATTGATAATGATATATTCAATATTAATACCAATTCAACAAAAGAAGAAGCTATATATTTAGCAAAGAATCAAAAATATTATGAGATAGAAAAATTATTATCAAGCAAAAATACTGAAACAATAGATGGTTATGATGATATAATGAATGCTATATCTAAAGGCGATATAAAAACATTGGAAAAACTTATAAAAAATGATACAGATTTAAACAAACAATATGATAAGATTACACCTATTAATTTAGCTGTTACTAGAAATGATAAAGATATAGTTAAATTGTTAGCAGAAAAAAATGCTGATATGAATTTAGAAGATGGATACGGATATAGTCCTTTGATGAAAGCATTTGAATATTACAATTCAAATTTAATAATGGAAATTATTGATTTGAATGCAGATTTAAATACTATATGCAGTGCAAACGGAGAAACTCCTTTAACACGTTTTGCTAGTATGAGTGATTATACTAAACTTGCCTATTATATGATAAAAAATGGTGCTGATGTAAATAAACAAAATAATAACGGATATACTCCATTAATGATTGCCGTTGCAAATAGAAACTATTCTATTTTAGAACTATTTGCAAATATGAATGCTGATTATAATATAAAAAACAATGAAGGAAAAACAGTTCTTGATATGGCTGCAGATAATGAATTTGCACTTTATTATTTAAATAACCCGAAAACTTTAGAAACTAATTTTAATTAATTCTTTATAATTGAAATTTTGATAATTTTAATTTATAATGCTAAAATAACAATACATACAGAGGGTTTACTATGAAAAATTTTATTTCTATAATTGCAGCATTTATTTTAATGATTGCTATAATTTCATGCGGAGACGGAAACAAAGAAACAAATCAATCAGAACAAAATACTCAAACTAATCAAACTCAAACAAATGAACAAGTATATATTAATCCAACAACTACAAATAATAATAGAGATATTAATATAAATGTTAATGAAAATAACGATATTAATAAAACTAAATATACTAATGAATATATTCAAGGTACAGAGTTAGATCCTATGCCTACAGGATATAGCAAAATAGATGAAATACTTAATGAATATAAATATAAAGCACCAATATATGAAATATCAAAATTATTAGCAGAGGAAGGATTAGAAGGAAAAATCACTGAATATACAAATTTTGGTGATAAATATATATATAAAGATTCTACTCCTTTGTTTTTGGCAGTACAATTTGGATACAATGATTTGGCAAAAGAGCTTATAAAAGAAGGTGCTGATGTTAATGCCAGAGCAAGCGATATGGAAACAGAAGGCGGTATTGATATGCTTTATCATGCTGTTAGAAATAATAATCCTGAAATGAGTAAAATCTTAATTGATGAAGGAGTTGATGCAGGCAGAGATTATGGTTATGAATATTCTTATTATTTAACAGATATTGCTATTAGAAACAATAATCTTGATATGCTTAAAATACTTGTAGAAAGCGGAGATATTGATTTGGATAGAAATGGTTAAATATTTAATATCTATAGGACAAGATGTAAATGCTCAAATATTTGCAGATGGATTTTGGATTAACTCTCCTATGAAAGTAGCAGCTCAAAATGGCAATATAGAAATAGCTAAACTTTTAATTGATGAAGGAGCAAATTTAAACTCAAGCGATGATTATATAGGTCCAGCTATTGAGTACGGTAATTATGATATAGCTAAATTATTAATAGATAATGATATTTTTAATCTCAATACTAACACAACTAGAGAAGAAGCTATAGAATCAGCAAAGAATAAAAAATATTATGAAATAGAAAAATTATTATCAAGCGAAGATTCAAACAATATAGACGGATATGATGAATTAATGAATGCTATATCTAAAGGCGATATGAAAGCATTGGAAAAACTTATAAAAGATGATACTGATTTAAATAAACAA
>CASGDY010000043.1 GCA_949300355.1 uncultured Brachyspira sp. | reverse complement strand
CGGTTTATTATCAATCATCAAAAAAAATTTGCCTAAAATTTTTTAGTAATAATTTTTTCAAATATATAAACAATCAATTATATTTGGCAATAATAGGATTGACATATGATAAAGAACTTAATTAATAAGAACAAAAAATTATATTTTATACTTCTTCTATTAATTTTAATAATAGTTGTGATAATGTCCTGTAAAAAGGTTAATATTTTAAGCCCTACGCATATACCGCCTCCAACTGATTTTACATTGTCTGAAGATGCAATACCCGGACATGTAGATGTTACTCCGATGCCTGCTAAAAACGGCGAAGTATTCGGAAGTTTTAGTAAGAAGTTTAAATATCAAGGCAAATGGTATATATTAGCTGACTATATGTATAACTATGACCCTAAAAGCAAAACATTAAATCAAATAGATAAAAATATAATTCTTCAAATAGATGATAACGGCAATATAAATGTATATGCTAAAAATGTTGATTCTTCTATTTTTAGAAGACTAAAATATAATATATCAGTAATAGAAAATGATAAAATTATATATGAACCTAATGAATATGGAACCTTCTCTATGTCAAATATTTCTGTAGATTACGAAAGTATTATCAATTCTATAGTGTATGACAGCAGATATTATACATCATCAGATTTAATTAATTGGCAGACAAACGGCTCTGCTGCTAATATACGTTATAAAATGCCTGCACCAAACCCAAATAATCCAAATGAAAGTTTTCAGGGAGGATATGGAATGGGTGTATCTAGTTTTTTTCAATTTAAAGATTATATATATTTAATGGGATTAAGAGAAACTTTTTTTGAACAGAATCCAACCGGATATAGAACTGTAGATTTAGGACCATATACAGTAAGCAAAAATTATTATTACAGGATACATAAAAGCAAAGATACTTCTGTAGGTGCTAATTGGGAGAAAATAGATAATACTCCTTGGGGTGCTAGAAGCGGGGATTATAATTTCTATAATTTTCACACTGTGATTGATAAAGATAAGATATATGTTACAGGAGGAGTTAGATGCTATTATGAATATAATCCTTCTATTAGTAAATGGACTATAAGTGAGGAAAGCTTTAAAGATGATAAAAGAATATGGTCAACTACAGATGGTGTAAATTGGACTTTAGAGCCTAATTCAGCAGATGCTTATGGAAATCCTACAATGGATCGTTTTAACGGATTAGACAGATATTTACCAAACAGAATAAAAACTCCTGAAGAACCAAATTGGGTAAAACTAGATAATGGTATATATTATAAATCAGATAATACATATTCATCTTTGGAAATTGACGGAAAAGAATATTATTATCCTACAATACCTTATGCAGAAATAGATGCAGCATATAATAGAGGCGAAGAATATTTTACTGTTTCAGAAACTCATTTGAAAGGAGCAGGTAAGAATCAGTTTTTAGCAGCAAGAGAAAAACCTAATGAAGCTGACAGCTGGAAGCTTATTACTCCAATAGATTATACAGATAATTTAATGGTATGGCAAAGCGGCGGTGAGAAAGTATTGCTTAATATTAATAATAAAGTAATACAGCTTGTAGATTATTATCAAATATATCTTATGCTTAAAAGCCCTCCAATTCAATCATATACTCCTTTGCTTAATTATTTTAGAGAATGGGCAAAGAAGTACAGAGAAGGTTATTATGACCCTATGCTTGATCGTGTTTATATTAGTATACCTAATGCTATGTATTATGGTGCTAGAGCTGATATGGTAGAGGCTTATATGAATAATTATAAAGAGTATATTATGCCGATGAGGCTGTTACGCATTATACTGTGGAGTTTAGATACTGATTATTGTAATTTTTTATTTAAATGCAATTTTTATTTTTATATTAGCTTGCATTAAATTAATATTAAAATATACTAAAAAATAGTTTGATTAATGGATTTATTCATACTTGTTTTTTTATTATTTATTGGGTTACTTATGAAAAAGATATATATAATATTTTCTGTGATGATTACTCTATGCATCAATTTATATTCTCAAGTTATTCCAACTATTGATTATAAAACTTTTATTAATGCTTATATAGAATCTACTGGTACATACAATAATATTCCCAAAGAAACATTGAATATTTTAATTGAAAGCAAACAGATGAATCAGCTTTTCGATGATGGAATAAAAAGTTTTACATTTGGAGAGCTTATAACAATAGCTCAAAATCCTGAAAAAGTTCTTGATACTACAACAAATGAATCTGTTATATTGTTAGTTGGTACTACATTAGGATTTTTAGAAGTTGCAAACATGCAGCAGGGTACGGCTACAGTAGTAATTAATGCTTTAAAAAATAAGACGGCTTTCAATGCGGCTTCCGGAAATAATACAGGACTTCTTATACCTATGCATACTCCTATAGGAAGTTTCGGAATTAATTTATACAGCGATGTGCCTCTGCTTCATATAAATGATATAGCAAATCCTCCGGCTGCTCAAAATGATTATGATTCATTGGCTAATGCTTTGGATATACTTCCTATACCTCATATAAATGCTTATTTGCAGGTTAATCTTGGACCTGTACCTTTGGCTTTAACTCTTAGAGGCGGTATGTCTTTGGGATTTAAAGAGATTTACGGTGCTGTTGTAAATGATGTTGAAATAGAGTCGCTTGGCTGGAATATAGGTGCTTCATTAAAGGCTTATCTTTTCAGAACTAAATATTTTTTCGGAGATTTAAGATTTGACTTTAACTATGATGAAGGAAATTTAAAATTAGCTGCCAATAATAGAAATGTATATGTACCTCTTTATTTAGGTTATGGCGGAGGAACTGATACAGGTGTAGTATTCAATGGAAATGCTTTTTTAGAATCAAAATGGAAAACTTTTGCTTTAAGTCCTAAATTAGTATTCGGATTTAAAATGCAGGAGAAGGTGCCTGTTATACAATATTTAGCTGCTTATTTTTCTGTGGGTGCTGACATTATATATGGAAGTTTAGAATCAAAAGTCGGAGTAAATGGCATAGGAAGCTATGCAAATATTGTTGGGCATGAAATAACAGTTAATGATTTGTATGTACCTAATTCTCAGGATAAAATGTCTTATCAGCTTTATGATATGAGAGTGGGTTTTCATTTTGATATATTCTATCAGTCATTTGCTATAGAGTACGGAATATTCACAAAACAATTTGCCGTTTCTTTTATACCTATAAATATAAGGTTTTAATGGGATAATATTATGAGATATATAAAGATATTTTTTATTTTATTAATTCCTTTTATTTTGACTGCCTGCTTCATACCTGAAAGAAGATTATATTTTTCTTGGAATAAACCAGCTGAACAAAAAGATCCATGCAATTATGAATTTAATGTAAGCAGTAATATGAATTTGATTGAAACTGAAAGAGGAATGATGATAGATACTGATAAGGAAATATATTATAGATTGAATGAGGAGAAGCCTTATAATGTAGAAGACTATGTTTATGTTATGAATGAAGTTATAAGTTTTATGAGCAATAATAAAAGCTGTATTTTAGTTGTAGAGGGACATGCTGATATTATAGGGCAGGGTAAAGGTGATGTTAATTTTAAATTGTCAGAGAGAAGGGCTAGCGTTATAAGAGATGTTATACTTTCTTCAGGCTTTTCTCATAATAGAGTTAAAATTTTTCCATATAGTGATATAATGCCAAAATATACTAATGATATTAATAAAAATAGGAGAGTAAATTTTATAGCACTTAAATGCGAAACGGATCTTGACAATTATAAAAAATACTATAATAATTATTACAATAATATTACTAATCAGTCAAACTATATGGAGAAATAATTATGTTTAAATCATATAAAATAATATTTATAAGCCTGTTATTGATGATGTTAAGTCATATTTCTTATGCTGATATAGGAGGCTTTGAGATAATAGCAAATGTTCCTATAGGAGCAGGCGTAACACTTTATGAACCATCTTCAAAATTTAATACAGGCGGTAATTTCCAAATAGGGGTGGAAGCTGATATAGGATACATGTTTAATATAAGAGAAAATATGGGTGTGAGCTTGCTTGGTTCTTTGGGATATGGTTTTACAGGATTTAGTTATTCAAAAGGTAATGATGTTAATTTCAAAAGTTCTGTACATGATATTTATATAGGCTTTTATCCTAAATTTAATATACAAGGTTTTTCTATAGGTATTAATACAGGTGTAAAATTTGATTTAGCTTCTTCTGATTTATTAAAATATACTGCTTCAGAATTAAAAGCAGAAACTAAAATTCAGCCTAGAACATATATAAAAGGTACTTTTGATTATTCTTTCTTCTTTGATGATAATAATGCTTTGAATATAGGACTTTATATTGGTTATGATTGGGGATTCAAATGGAATCAGAATATATCAGCTTCAAGTATTTCATCAGGGGATAGTTATGGAAATTTAGATGTAGGTGTCCAAATAGGATACAGATTCGGACCTAGATTTGGAGCATATGTATTTAATCAATAAATTTTAAATAAATAAGGCATATAGAAAAAACTATATGCCTTTTATTATATTTTTATAATTTTTATAAAACTATTAAATCTGTAGGAGTGTCATTTATAGAAACTCCCCCGTTTTTAGTTACTATTGCCATATTTTCTATTCTCACTCCGCCTAAATTAGGTACATATATACCAGGCTCAACTGTAACTACACAGCCGCCGTCTAAAACATGATCAACAAGAGGAGAAAGTCTAGGAGATTCATGTATTTCAAGTCCTACGCTATGTCCTAATCCATGACCGAAATATTGACCGTATCCATTATTCTTTATTATTTCTCTTGCAGCATTATCTACTTCTTTACCTGATACTCCGGAATGTATTGCCTCTATGCCTTTATGATGAGCTTCTCTAACTATATTATATATTTTACTCATCTCTTCAAAATTATTTCCTTTGCCGAAGAAGAAAGTTCTTGTTATATCGCTTTTATATCCATCTCTTGATAATCCGAAGTCCATAAGTATATTGTCGCCTAATTTTAATTTTCTTTCAGAAGGTACACCATGAGGAAGAGAAGTTCTTTCTCCAAAAAGCAAAATTGTATCGAATGCTGTTTTATCTCCGCCTTCCTTACGCATTTGATATTCTAATTCAGCAGCCAACTCTTGTTCAGTTACTCCTTCTTTTACGAATGCCAACATCTTAGTCATTGCTTTTTCTGCTCTGTTAAGATTATCTTTTATTATTTTTATTTCTTCTTTTTCTTTTATATTTCTTATTGTGTCTATATCAGCCTTACTTATTCCTATTTTTATTGAATTATTGACCATTGAAGCTACTATATTTTCATAATCAGAAAGATAAAGTCCGTTTTTAGCAGTGTATATTTCTTTGATATTATTTTCTTTACAGAATTCAGCCAAAGCATCATGATAAGTTCCTGCTACAAGTATAACAGTAGTTTTATGAGTAACTTTAGAAGCATGTTCACAGTATCTTGAATCTACAAATAAATATTTCTTGCCTTTGCTTATAAGAAGCCAGCCAGCACTGCCTTTAAACCCTGTCAGATAGAATATATTTTCATTTTTAGTGATAAGAAGATTTTCATTTGTTAATTTTAATAATCTTTCTAATCTTGCATCATAATTAAATTTTTTATTTTCTCCGCTTTCAGTTAAAGTTAATTTACACATTTTCAAACTCCGTAATATATTTAATTATTATTTCTTTTCTCTATTGATAATAAATGAGCCAAAGCTAATATATAACTATTATCCCCAAATCCAGTAATTACTCCCAATGCTATATCTGATAAATAGCTTTTGCTTCTAAAATCTTCTCTTGAATAAACATTGCTCATATGCACTTCTATAAAAGGTATATTAGTTGCCAAAAAAGCATCTCTTATAGCTATAGAAGTATGAGCATAAGCACCGGCATTTATTATTATATAGTCTATACTTTCATCATAGGCTCTATGTATTCTGTCTATAATAGCTCCTTCATGATTTGACTGAAAGAATGATACTTTTGCACTTCCCAATGCTGCTTCTTTAATCTTGTTTTCTATATCGCCTAATGTAATATTTCCAAAAATT
This sequence comes from uncultured Brachyspira sp., assembly GCA_949300355.1. Classification (GTDB taxonomy): domain Bacteria; phylum Spirochaetota; class Brachyspiria; order Brachyspirales; family Brachyspiraceae; genus Brachyspira. The sequence continues at coordinate 9,846 of CASGDY010000043.1, read as the reverse complement.
TTAGTTTGAGCTACTCCTAACATATTTGTATTAGGGCCGTTTATAACTAATATATTCATATATGCTGACAGAAACCTTTGTTATAGAATTTTTATTAAATAATATAATATACCTATTACAAAAAAAATCAAATGTTGATTTTGTATTATGTTAATTCATTTTAAGTTATTGGAATATGAATATTGTTTTTTATAATTAAAATTTAATCAATATCTATGAATGCATATTTATTATTTTTATCAGTGCCATTTTTTTCTATTATTGTAAGAAGGTTATTTTTATTATCTGTTAATGCCATATATTTATTATTGATTTTTATGTTTTCTATTGTTTTTGTATTACCGCATAATATTTGCTTTATATCGGATGCATCTTCTATTATTGTTTTATCAAAATTTTTAAACATATCAAAGAATGATAGTATTTTATTTTTACTTATATCTTCAATATTACAAGACATATCGATATTATAATTTCCTATTGAAACTCTTTGCAATTCTTTTGTGTAGGCTAGATTTCCTGTAATTTCTCCTATATCTCTTATTATTGATCTTATATAAGTACCTTTGCTTACTGAGGTTTTTATTTTGAAATAAGGATAATCATATTCTAATAATTCGATTTTTTCTATACAAACATCAACATCTTTTAATTCAAAGCTTTTATTATCTCTAGCTAAATCATAAGCCCTTTTACCGTTTATTTTTTTAGCACTATATATAGGAGGCTTTTGTTTTATATTGCCTTTAAAATTCGTTTTTATAATACTTTCTAATTCCTCAAAACTTAATTTATTATTATTATCTGATTTTTTTATTGTATTGCCTTCTATGTCATCAGTATCCCTGCTTTCTCCAAATATTCCTGATGCTATATATTCTTTATTTAAATCATCGAATAAGAAAAATAATTTAGTATATCTTCCAAATGCTAATATCAATACTCCGTCAGCAAAAGGATCTAATGTGCCAGCATGTCCCACTCTTTTTTCTAATATATTTTCTTTTTGCTTTAACATTGTTTTTGTTTGTCTTATGGCATCAAAAGAAGTTATGCCCACAGGTTTATTTAAAATACAAAATCCTTTCACTATATTTAATTATCCTCTTATTATCTGAAGGGAGTTAAAATATATATTCAAAATGTTTTCTGATATATTAGAAAGATTGCTGTATTTCTTTGAAAATAAATCATTTCCTATTGATTTAACCAAATCATCTATAGTTTCTATATTATGCTTCAAAGTTCCAAGCTGCTGCTGAGATAGATGAAGAAGATGAATATTGCTTCTGTCAAATTCTGATATAGTAGTTTTTACAGCATCATCAAGAAGATAATATACCACTATTAGTTTTTCTTCCTCTTCAGGTGAGAGTGTAGTATTAGAACCTGCATATATTTTTGAAAGCTCTCCGATTCTATATGCTATTTTGTATATTGAGTTTAAATTATCAAAAAACCAATTAACATTATTTCTTTTTCTCAAATCTGAAAGTACATATTTAATATCATGCAGTATAGAATATCCTGCACTCTCATCTTCTCCGCTAGATATATAATAATGTGATCTTATAAGTATATCCTGCAAAGAATCAAAATCTGTCTTCCATTGAGGGTCTTCTGTATTTGAATTATAGTACTGTTTTTTAAAATCATTCCATATAACTATAAATTTTTCTATAGCTTCTTTTCTGTTTGGATTATTAACATCTCTTATTATTAATAATGTATCCATATATGATTTATCTAAAGAAGCCATATCTTCTAAAAAATTATCCTCTTTTTTATGACATGATGAAAATATAATAACAGTTAGTAACAATATCAATATCTTTATATTCAATATGAAATCTCCATATATTTATTTTACAATTATTAATATAACAAAGTTAAAATAATTAATATATAAAAGGATAATTTATTATAATTTATGGAAAAAAACAAGCTCTATTTTATTATTATTTTATTATTATTTTATTTAATTTCATGTTCAAAGAATAATATACAAAAAGGTAATTTCTATTCAAAAGTCCATACAGATGTAAGTTTTGAAGCCAGCAAATCAAAGGCAATAGATTCTATATACTATTATATAGCCAAGGAAACTTCATCAATAATCAATAGAACGGATTTTAATATAGTAGCAGTATCTTTAAAAGACAATAATTTGATAGATTTTGATAATAAGGATATAGCTAATATAAAAGAATATAAAAAAGATGATAATTTCTATGTTGAGATAAAAGTAAAAGACAGTAGAGTATATAACAGAACTATAGAAATATTACAAAAATTAAAAAAAGAGGGAAGCGTAGAAGATAAATTTTTCAGAGCTAATGCTTCAATACAAATGCCTGATGCAGGAAATCTTAGTGCTTATACAAAACAAATGCTTACTCGAAATGCTTTAAAAAGGGCTTATGAATCATTATTTAAAATATTGAGAAGCAATGATATAGATGTTAATAGAGCCGTACAATTAACAAATGAGGCTTATATACTAGAAGAAAGCTATAGTTCTAATGAATATAATGTGGTTGTTGAAACTATTTTGGAGTGATGTTCTAATTATAAGCTATTATTCTAGATTATCATAATATAGTTGACATAATTTTTTACTATTGCTTTTTTTAAACTATCCGAAAATTATACAGATATTATGTAAACAACGGGGTAGTTTAATGATAAAAGCTGTAATACTTGGTTTTGTTCAGGCTATAACAGAATTTCTGCCGGTTTCGAGTTCCGGTCATTTAAGAATAACAGAATATTTTCTAAATTTTCATGCAGAAAACATATTATCATTTGAAGTTGCACTTCATTTCGGTACATTCTTAGCTACATGTTTAATATTCCGTAAAGATATAATAAATGCCATTGTGGGATTCTTTTCAGGACTTAAAGATGTTAAATATGCAAGCAAAAATAGCGAAGGCTTTAGAATATCTTTAATGGTGATAATAGCTTCTATACCTGTTGCTATAGTAGGCTTATTATTAGAACAATATTTAAGTAATTTGGATTTACAAAGAATAGGACTTAATCTTATTATAACAGGTTCTATACTTCTTCTCACTAGAAAATTAGATAAAAATACTTACAGCAATGATTTAAAAGATGTATTTACTATGACTTATAGGAATGCGTTTATAATAGGATTAGCTCAGTCAGTTGCAATATTTCCGGGCATATCAAGATCTGGTATGACTATAAGTGCCGCTTTATTTTTAGGATTAAATAGAGATTTAGCAGGAAGATTTTCTTTCTTAATATCATTACCTGCAATATTCGGAGCTTTATTGTTATCAATAAAAGATATTGCTAATTTTGATATTACTTATGCTTTAGTAGGATTCTTTACAGCATTTGTATTTGGTATTATAGCATTGAAATTCCTTCTTTCATTTTTGAAGAAGGGAAAACTTTTCTATTTCGGATTCTATTGTCTTATAGCCGGAATGGCAGTTTTCTTCTATTTTTTGCAGGTATGATTTATTAGGTATTGGAGTTTTATTATGGGATTATTTAAAAGAAAATTAATAATACAAAAAAGAGCAGAACAAAAGAAATTTGAACAGAGATCAGAGAATCAAAATTTTGATGATTATGTTCAGGAAGAATATGAGAATAGAAATCCTTTTTTTGATATAATGGGTTTCTTATGTCTTTTATTCGCCGGTATATTGCTTCTTTCATATTTTAGCATGAATATGGAAGATTTAAACTCCAATAATGAAATTAAAAATTTATTAGGTATATTCGGTGCTTATATATCAAGCTATTCATTTTTAGCATTTGGTTTTGCATCTTATGTTATACCTGCATTTTTCATATATGCTGGAGTTAATATAATATTAAAGAACTCCACTGACAGAATATTAATATCTGCATTATCATCTTCTATATTGATGATACTTCTTAGCATACTATTAAATATATTTTTAGGAAGTTTAGATTTTTATAATAAAGGCGGTATGTTAGGCGAGTTTATAGGTGGTTCTTTAGTATCAATATTCGGTAAGACTGGTGCTGTTATGATAGTAATTGCAGGACTTGTAATAACTGCTATTGTATTTGCTAAACTTTCTATAATGGATTTAGTTAATTATTTCAGAAATATGGTGAGAAATGTTGATTTTGAGAAAATAAAAGATATAGAACAAAAAGTAGTTAATGGAATAAAAGATTTAGAAATAAAATCAATAAAAAATACTGAAACTTCTCTTCAGACTGATAATAAAGAAAAAACATATTCTAGAGATTATATTCCTCTATTTGATACTAAAGAGATTTCAGAATTAGAGTTTAAAACTGTACCATTCATAGAGAAAGTAGAAAATAATAATTATAATTTTGATGAAAAAAAATACAGAGAAAATTTATTGAGAAGAAATAACTCTGTAAATAGTTTCTTTACTAAAACCGATTCTTTCAGCAAAGAAGCAGAGAATCTTACAAATGAATTAAAAAACATGCATTTTAACGGCGGAATAAATGTAAATGCATTGGAAAATAGAGAAGAAGATTTGGGACTTACTTTAGCAGAAGTTGTTTTCGGAAAAGAAAAAGCAAATAGAAATAATGCTAGCCGTAACAGCAGTATGGAAATGGAAGATGAGTTTTATAGAAATTATTATAATGATTTCATAAATAAAAAAAAAAATGAAGAATTAGAAGAAGCAGAAAATAATGATTTTAATGAATTTGAAGGACTCGATTATAATATTAACTATTTAAAAAAGTCAGATTTCAAAAGAGCTGCCTACGATGATTCATTTAATAATTATGCTAAATATAATGTTGAAGATCAATATATAAGAGCCAATAGTGTAGAAAGCTATGAAAATTATATGTATGATTATTCTAATATAAATAATACAAATAAAGAAGAAGAAACAAACATTAATGAAAATGTTGAAGAAGAAGATAGTTTTGAAAAGCTTCAGAGATTAGTAGAAGAGAATAAAAGAAACAAAGAAATTGAATCAAATGAAATTTATGAAGTGCATAATAATATTGACAGCATTGTAGAAACTAAAAAAGAAGAAGAAAAAAAAGAATATGTTCTAACTTCTAATAATGCCGGAAACAGTATAAACAGCAGTAAGAAGAAAAAAGAAGCATTTGAATTTGGTATGGGATATGCTTCAAAAAGAGAATATAACAGAGCAGATCATATACCAAATTATAATAATCATAATAATAATAATTATATTGACAGTAAAATAGATGAGTTTGATTTGGATGAAGAAGAGCTTTATAATGCTGATTCTCATATTGCAGATTCTAATATAGAAGATATAAGATTAAAAACTAGAATTGTAAGTCATGAAAATAATATTAATAATGAAAACTTATTAGAATCTAATAATAATTTGAATAATGACTTAGACAATAGTATAAAAGAAGAATATAATAATATAGAAAATAATAATAATATAATTGATGCTCCTATATTAAAAGAATCAGAAGAGATAAATGAAGTTGATAAAAAAATAGATAATAATGAAACTCATATAAATAATGCACCTCAAGAGGAAGCAGGATTTATAAATATAGAATCTCAAAAAACAGTTGATACATTAAAGCCTATGAAATCAGTTATAGGTACTAAATCAATTAAGAATTTTGACAGCGAGCGTATACAATCGAATTTTGATACAAAATATGTTGATAAGCATTATAAGCATCCGGCTTTTGATTTATTAAATAGATCAATACCTGTAAATGACGGTGCTATGATGGAATCTATTAAACAAACAGCAATGCAGCTTGAGCATACTTTATTAGACTTTAATATTGAGGCAAAAGTTACAGGAGTATCAAGAGGGCCTGTTATTACTAGATATGAACTTGAAATTGCATCAGGAATAAGAGTTTCAAAGATATCAAATCTTACAGATAATATTGCTTTGGCTTTAGCTTCCGAAAGTGTAAGGATAATAGCTCCTATACCGGGACGTTCTGTTATAGGAATAGAGATACCTAATAAAGTGAGAAATGCAGTTTTCTTAAGAGATGTTTTAGAAAGTACAGATTTCAGACAATCAAAACTCGATATACCATTCGTACTTGGAAAGGGTATTTATGGAAATAATGTTGTATCCGATATGTCAGAAGCTCCGCACTTATTAGTTGCGGGTACTACAGGTTCCGGTAAAAGTGTTTGTTTATCTACAATAATACTTTCACTTTTATATAAGTTTAGACCTGATGAGCTTAAATTTATATTCGTTGATAAAAAGAGAGTAGAGCTTTCTATTTATAACGGCATACCTCATTTAATGTCGCCTGTAGTTTCAGATGAAAAGAAAGCTACAATAGTATTGAGATATATTGTAGATATAATGGAAAAGAGATACGAGAGAATGGAAAGATTCTTCGTTAGAAATGTTAAAACTTATAATGAGAAAGTAAGACAATTGCTTAAAGAGGGCGAAACAGAATTTAACGGAGAGCCTTTAGAGTTATTTCCATATATAGTACTTGTAATAGACGAGCTTCATAACTTAATGGTTGTTGCTTCAAAAGAGGTAGAAGATTTAATATCTCGTTTGGCTGGTATGAGTAGGGCAGTTGGTATACATTTGATTATAGCTACACAAAGACCTTCTGCTGATGTTGTTACAGGGGTTATAAAGGCTAATCTTCCAACTAGAATAGCATTCCAAGTGCCTAATAAAACTAACTCAAGAATCATTATTGATATGTCAGGTGCTGAACAGTTATTAGGTAAGGGAGATGCTTTATTCTGTGCTTCCGGAAGTCAAATGCCTGATAGGATACAGGGTGCTTTTGTATCTGATAATGAAGTTAAAAAGGTTGTTGATTATTTATCTGGTCAGATGTCTCCTATGTTTGATGAGAGCCTTATTGCTGCTTTAGAGGGTAGCGATGCTGATGATAAAAATACAGATGAAGAAGATATACTTGATGAAGAGCTTTGGGAGGATGCTGTTCAGTTGGTTGCTAGAACAGGTAAGGCTAGTGCTTCATTCTTACAAAGACGTTTAAAAATAGGATATAACAGAGCGGCAAGAATAGTAGAGATAATGGAGCGTCAGGGTATAGTGGGACCAGAAAACGGCAGCAAGCCTAGGGAGGTTTTAATAACTTTAGATGAATAATTATTTTAATTATATATATTAATTAGAAGCTATCAAATATTTATATATATGTTTATACCTATCTTAAAAACAGGAGAATTAAAAAATATTAATTCTCTTGTTTTTTATTAAATTAAGTATTATTATTATGTTAATTAATAACTTGAAAAATTATAATTTATATTATATTCTATATAAGATACTATAAAAGATAATTTTTAATTAAATTTAAAAAAGGATAAAACTATGAAATCTTGGAAAGGACTTTTAAGAGAATACAGAAAATATTTACCTGTAACAAATAAAACACCATTGATAACCTTGCATGAAGGAAACACCCCTTTAATAAAAGCTGAAAGAATAGGAAGGGATTTAGATATAGAATTATATTTGAAATATGACGGACTTAATCCTACAGGTTCTTTTAAAGACAGAGGTATGGTAATGGCTGTTGCTAAAGCACTTGAAGGCAGAGATACTAAAGCTATAATGTGTGCTTCTACAGGAAACACTTCTGCATCCGCTGCTGCTTATGCTGCTAGAAGCGGTATAGATTGTATAGTGGTTATACCTGATGGAAATATCGCTTTGGGAAAATTGGCTCAGGCTTTGATGTATGGTGCTAAAGTTATAGCCATTAAAGGAAATTTTGATGAGGCTTTAAAGGCTGTTGTTGATATTACTAATCAGTATCCTATTACATTGGTAAACTCTATTAATCCTTTCAGACTTCAGGGACAAAAAACTGCAGCATTTGAAATTTGCGATGTTTTAGGAAAAGCTCCTGATTATTTAGCTATACCTGTTGGTAATGCTGGTAATATATCTGCATATTGGATGGGTTTTAAAGAATATAAAGAAAATGGAAAGATAGATAATCTTCCAAAGATGATAGGTTTTGAGGCTGAAGGCTCTGCTGCTATAGTACAAAATAAAGTAATAGAGAATCCTCAGACATTAGCTACTGCTATAAAAATAGGAAATCCTGCTAGTTGGAAACTTGCAGTTAAAGCTTCTAAAGAATCTAAAGGCTTTATTAATTCTGTTACTGATGATGAGATATTAGAGGCTTATAAAATGCTTACAATGGAAGAAGGCATATTTGCTGAGCCTGCTTCTGCTGCTTCTTTAGCTGGTATTATAAAAAGCCGTAAAGCCGGCAAAATAAAGAAAGGTGATACTGTAGTTTCTGTATTAACAGGAAACGGACTTAAAGACCCTGATAATGCAATTAAAATCTGCAATGAACCTATAAAAGTTGATAACAATATAGAAGAAATAAGAAAAGCTATAGGAATATAATAATGAACAAATCTGAAAATAAAAAACTTGTAACTTTTAAAATACCTGCTACATCTGCAAATATAGGTTCTGGATTCGATAGTGTAGGGCTTGCTTTAGATTTATATAATGAAATACATATATATTCAAATGATAATTCAAAAAAAATAGAATTTGAAATAAGCGGAGAGGGTGAAAACGAGATATCAAAAGACAATAACATGATACTCGATGCTATGAAATTAGTATATAAAAGATTAAAGTCAAAGCCTGATAAGGGATATATAATAAAATGTATAAATAGAATACCTCTTTCACGCGGACTTGGAAGCAGTTCTGCTGCTATAATAGGAGGACTTCTTTCTGCTAATTATATACTTGGAAATAAGCTTTCTATTGAAAATGATATATTGAATATGTCTGTTCAGATTGAAGGGCACCCTGACAATGTATCGCCGGCAATATTAGGGGGTATTATATCAGGTGTAGTTCGTAAAGATGAAGATTTCAAATATGTAAAAATAAAACCTCCTAAAGATTTAAAGGCTGTAGTTGCTATTCCTAATTTTTATTTAAGTACTGAAACTGCTAGAAATGCACTTCCTAAAGAAATAACTTTTAAAGATGCTATATTTAATATTTCAAGGGCTGCACTTCTTACTTCTGCATTATCTTCTAACAGGCTTGATTTACTTGAGGTTGCAACTGATGATAAACTTCATCAGGATTATAGAGCTAAATTCATACCGGGACTTAAAGAGTTATTTAAGAATACTAAAGCTGCTGGTGCATATTCTGTTACAATAAGCGGAGCCGGTTCTTCAATACTTTCTCTTGTTAAGAATGATGAAAAGATAATTAAAAAAGTTTCTGAAGCTATGAAAAGCAGTTTTAATAAAAAGAAAATAGACTGTGAAATAAAAGTTTTAAATATACCTCAAAAAGGTGTCATAATAAAATAGATTTTAATTATTTATTGAATATTAAAAAAGGTTAGTACTAAAAATACTAACCTTTTTTATTTAATTATTTTCTTAATTTTCTTCATTCTTTTATCAGTATTATCATTACAATATCTATAATGTACCATATACCAAAACTGTCCGCGGTGAGCTAGTATATACCTAAACAACTATATTTTGTCAAAAATTATTTTATTATTTGTGGGGACTAGCCCCCACACCCCCACTTCTTTTGTCGCCACAGGCGAAGCCCGCCTACGGCGAGAAGCAAAAGGGCTATATTTTAGCTTAAATTGATAATTTATATTACATGTAAAACAATTTTAATATGATTTATACTAATTTTACACTTGCACTTTTTGGTTCTTTTTGCGGCGGGAAAAAGAACAATAAAAAAATTGACAAACTTAAAAATTCTTAGTATATACCTAAACAAATATATTTTGTCAATTTTCAAACAGATGAAAGTTCTCTGCTAATGCTATTGATAATTCACG
>CASGDY010000042.1 GCA_949300355.1 uncultured Brachyspira sp. | reverse complement strand
ATATATAATAATTTCATAAAAAATAAAAACAAAAGGTATAAAAATGATAGAAAATTATTCACCTGTATCGTTGGCATTATTCGGAGGCGGTATCACTTTTGCATTTACTGCATTAGGCTCAGCACTTGTATTTTTCTTTATGTCAGAAATAAAACCTAAACTATTAGCAACTATGTACGGATTTGCAGCAGGAGTTATGACTGCGGCTAGTTTCTGGTCACTGCTTGCACCTTCAATAGAATTATCAGAAAATACTAATTTACCTAATTGGTTAATACCAGTAGCAGGATTTTTATTAGGTGCATTTTTTATATGGGTGTTAGATAAAGTAATGCCTCATATGCATATAGTAAATGGTCATGAAGAAACAGAAGGTACTAAAGTTCAATTATCAAAAAGCATATTATTATTCTTAGCTATAACTTTACATAATATACCTGAAGGTTTAGCAGTAGGAGTAACATTCGGAGCTTTTTCTGTTGGGGATAGCGGAGTAACATTCAATGCTGCATTAGCTTTAGCACTTGGTATAGGTTTGCAGAATTTCCCTGAAGGTGCTGCGGTTTCTCTTCCTCTTAAAACAACAGGGGTATCAAAATTAAAATCTTTTTCACTTGGTGCAATATCAGGAATAGTAGAGCCTATTGCTGCCGTTATAGGTGCTTTGGCTGTTACAAAACTCACAATAATACTTCCAATAGCTTTGGCTTTTTCTGCCGGTGCTATGATGTATGTTGTTATAGAAGAACTTGTACCTGAAGCTGTGGCAGAAGAGCATAATCATTTTGGTGTATTCGGCTTTATATTCGGATTCGCTATAATGATGGTTTTAGATGTTGCTTTAGGTTAATAAATTTATTCATCAAAATATTTTTCTTTCATTAAGATTTCATAACTTACCATATCAGTTATTATTTCTTTGACTTTCTTTTCATCTTGAAGTTTAATAGCATTGAATAATTGATTATGAGATTTTAATGAAATTGAAAATTTGCTGTATTCTTTCTTCTTATTATATACTGATTTTCTAAACTTAATAATGGCTTTTATATATTCTACTAATATATTTTTCATAGTAATATATGTTAACTTATATAACTCATTATGAGACATTTCACATATATAATAATGAATCTCAAAATCTTTCATAGCTATTTTAGTAAGAATTTCATCATTAAGAACATCATAAGCTGCTGATATTTCTTCATATTCATCACATAGATCTTTCAATTTATTCAATTCTTTTTCAGTTCTATTTTTGGCTGCTAAAATACAAAAAGAAGTTTCTATACCTAGTCTGAAATCCTTTATATCTTTCATCATTTCTGGTTTAAATATAATTTCTGATACATTATCTATATAATCTTCATAATTAAAATCTTTAACAAAACTTCCCTCTCCAACTTTAGTCTCTAATAATCCCATAGCATTAAGTTTTTGTATTGCCAATCTCACAGTAAGTCTGCTTGTTCCAAATTCTTCAGCTAAATCATTTTCAGACGGTAATTTAGTACCAGATTTAAACTCCCCTGAAGTTATTGATTCTCTCAGTGATATACAAACCTGATCTGCTAAACTATTTTTGGTTACCTTTTTATTGGACACAAACAATCTCCTATTTTTGTAGATATTCAATTCTATACCCTAGTATTAGTTTTTGCAAGTATAAAAAAATATAAAAGGAGACTAAAACTTTATATTTTAATCTCCTCTATATAGTATAAATACTGCATTTAAGATTACTTAATTACAACTTTTTTAGAATTTTCCATTTCCTCTTTAGTCAATTCCTGACCTATACCAGGTAATTCAGGAATTTTGAATTTGCCATTTACAGGCTCATAATCATATAAACAAGTATTTACACATATTGGCTGTATGGCTCCTACATGATGTTCATGTATAACAAAATTAGGTATTACTGCTTCAAGCTGTAAAGCTGCTGCTGTAGCTATAGGACCTCCGCAAACATGCAGCTGCACTCCTATATCATAAGTATGAGCCATATCACATATTTTTTTACCTTCTGTGATTCCGCCTGTATTACATATATCAGGCTGTATAATAGATAAACTTCTGTCTTCTAAGAATTTTCTAAATCCCCATCTAGTATAACTACGTTCTCCTGTAGCTAAAGGAATATTAATTTTTGACTGAATTACTTTAAATAAATCAGAATTCAAAGGCTGAGTAGGTTCTTCCATATACATAATATTATATTTTTCTATACTTCTTCCTAATTGAATCGCTGTATTTGTATCTAATAAAGAATGTAATTCTATGATTATATCTAAATCTTCTCCTCCAGCTTCTCTTATAGCAGCTACTCTTTCTGTGGCTAATTTTAAATCTTTATTTAGGAAATGACCTCTAAAATGACATCCTTGTGTAGCCATAGATAATCCTTCCATAGGATTAAATACAGGGTCAACTTTTACAGCATCAAATCCGCACTCTATACATTTTTTTGTAGCATCATAATAATCTTTAGGGGTTCTCATTATACCAGGTAAATTTACAGATCCTGCTATTTCACCTTTATGATCAACCCCCCATCCAAATTGTATTTGAGAAGCATAAGTTCTCAAATTATCATTAGCTTTACCACCTAATAATTCATAAACAGGAACACCAAATTTTTTACCTTTAATATCCCAACATGCAATATCTATTGCTGACATAGCACCAACTTCAACTGCTCCTGTTCCCATACCCCAAAAAGTATGTCTGTGCAAATGATTCCATATTTCCTCTGTATTCATAGGATTCATACCTATAATTAATTTAGCATAGTCTTGACATTGACCAAAAGCAGCTTCTCTGCTATTACCGTATGCTAAACCAGACTCACCAAAACCGCTTATGCCTTCATCTGTATTAATTTTTACGACTATGGCATAACCCAAAAATACTTCTACACTTGTAATTTTCATTAAAAACTCCTTTAAATTTTTTTAATATTAATCTAGCCAGTAACTAACTGTAACTTTAGTTTTACCTGATTTGTATCTTATATTGGCATATATTGAACATATCACAAGAATTGATATACTAACTGTAACTATTGTAACATTCAATGTACTTGCTGATGCTATAAATACAGAAATATAAGTCAACATACAAAGCAGCATTATTATATAAAATACTGTATTAGGAACATGGTATAAAGAATTTTTCCATTGTTCAGGATATCTTTTTGGTAAATTCCAAACAACAAAAGCACTCATTGCCATAGTCACAGTTTGAACCAAAGTACAATTTCTTGTAATAGTTGATATATCATAATTTAATAATATTGGAATTAAGCTAATCAATAAAATAGTTGTTAATATAACATATGGAGCACCTCTTTTATTACACTTTGCAACAAAATCAGGATACCAACCATCTTTAGCAGCTTGTATATGAGGTGCTGAAAAACCAGCATAACAGCTATTAATAGTTGTTAATAATGCCATAATAGGACCGCCGACCATAAAAATCACAAATAAAAATTTAGGCATAATATAATCTGCAACATTTGTCAATGGCTGATTTATAACCTTATCCAAAGGTAATGTACCTCCTGCTACTAATGCAACACCTACATATATTACCATTATGACAGGCACTACCATAATAATAGACCATGGAACATCTTTTTTAGGATATTTAGCATCAGATGCATAATTGATATTCATCCAATAACCTGTAACAGAATAAATATATAAAAATATTGCATCTATAAATCCGATTTTACCGCCAGTGAAAAATTCTTTATCCGAAAAATTAATAGCAGCAGAATCAAGTTTAGTTAATCCTGTAACTATAAAAATTAATAAACATAAAACCAAAATAGCAGACATTACCCTTTGAACTTTTGCCATACTTGAAATACCCATCAAATTAATAATATAAAAAATAATTAAAAACAATATTGCAATAAATTTTGGATTTAATATAGGCCATAATGAATTTAGATATACTCCTAATGACATACCCATTAAAGACATACTTATGCATTGAGTTATATATGATACTACATACATTCCAGCTAATCTCTCACCACTCATAGCCTTAATAACAGAATATGCCCCTCCTTTTACAATAATGGTTCCAGATAAAAATACATAAGGAACTACCATCAAAAACCCCATAATAACAGCTATACCATAGGCTAACCATGCTGATCTTCCTGTTAATCCAATAGCCTGTCCGCATAAGGTTATTACTCCGGCACCAATAACCTGTCCAACACCTAATGCCAAAAGCTCACTCTTTCCTAAATTTCCTTTTTTTCTCTAGTTTAAGATGCTCATTAGAAATTTCAGTCATTATCATACCTCCATATTTAATATATAGCTATCTAGTTACTTGTTCGCTAGATAACTATATTATTAAGTATATAAATTATATTATATAAACCAAGTATAATTAAAAAAAATTGTTACTCTTGAAAAATCAAATTTTAACCATAATTATTTTGACTTTTTATGTAGTATCTCGAAAATAAAATAATCTAATTTTAATAAAAGAACATTGAGCTTCATTATTTAGATATAATAAATAATTATTACATTCAATAATTAATTATATTTTAATTTTTTAATACTAAAATAAAATATTGCAAAGTTATAAAAAACATATAAGATATTTCATTATTTATAATTAAGGACAATTAATGCAATATATATTATATGTTTTATTTTCTATAATAATTTTATTATTAATAGTACTAATAATAATAGCTAATCATTTTGTTAATAAACTTCTAATAAAAACAAATAAAAAACTATTTGAAAGAAAAGAAACTAGTAAAGAAGAAAGCGAAGAAAAAAAACGAATAAAAGAAGAAAGAAGAATATGGTTTGAAAGCTATCAAAAAGATGTCTACACTATTTCAAACGATAATTTAAAATTGCATGCTCATCTTATAAATAATAACAGCAATGTATATGTTATAATAGTTCACCCTTATGAAGGCAGAGGCTCATATATGAAATATTTTATAGAAAAATTTTATAATATGGGATTTAATATATTAGCAATAGATTTGAGAACTCATGGAGAAAGCGAAGGAAAAATATATTCTTTAGGATATTTAGAGAGATTGGATGTTTTAGCTTGGATAAAATATATAAATGATAATTATAATAATGTTCAAATAATTCTTTACGGAATTTCTATGGGAGCAAATGCTGTTGTGATGTGCTGTAATGAAGATAACACAAATAATGTAAAGGCAATAATAGAAGATGCTGGATTTACCAATGCTTACGAACAATTAAAAAAAAGATTAGACATGGCATATAAATTTTCTTTTCTCCCAATAGTCGAAGCAACATCATTAATGGCAAAAATAAGATTAGGTTTTTCATTTGAAGATATTGATGTTAAAAAAAGAGCGGCAATGTCAAAAATACCGATTCTTTTTATACATGGTGATAAAGATGAGCTTGTAGATTATAATATGGTTAATAAACTTTATGATGCTTGTTCTTCTGAAAAAGAAAAACTAATTATAAAAGATGGTCATCATATATCTGCTGTTTTCAGTAATGAAAATTTATATTGGAATACAATAAAAAATTTCATTAGTAAATATGTTAGTTAAATAAAAAAGCAGGATAATAAATACCCTGCTTAAAACTATTGAGAATATATATTAATTATCTACAAAATAAAAACTGAATTGTCCTCCAATATCAACAGCACCGTAATCATTTTTATTGAATCTTGTATCATTAACTCTTCCAGGTCCGAAATCATATCCTACATAAAGTCCTAATCCTAAAGCTGTTTCATCACTAAAGAAGAATAAATAATCCAATGTTAATTTAAGATAAGGAATTACTGACATTTGATATTTATTTTTAATATCATTCAAAGTATAATAACTATTAGAAGTTTCAAATTGATTATATGTAGCATTATAATTTTTTGTAGATTCTCCTCCAGCCAATGGGATTTTTACTCCTGCTCCTAATCCTATAAAGAAGTTATATATATTAAATTTAGGAAGTATGCCTATATTTAATGTATCGAAATAATAAGTTGTTTTTACATTCTGATATTGACCTGTAGCACCTGCTGCTTTGCTCTCATTAAAGGCATAAACATCTCTATGATAAGCTAAATCCAATGCTATAGAAAATCCCATATAATTATCAAAGCCATTGTATATACCAGGAGTTATTCCAATACCCCATTCAAAACCAGCATCAGTAGTTAATTTACCATCACTGCTATTAACACCTAATTTATGATCCTGATAACTTTGAGAAATAGATGCTCCTATTGGTATATATATTCCTATACCGCCATGAAAATCGGCAAAAACAGTGCTGAACTGCATTATAAAAATACTAATAATTGCGATAAGTATCTTTTTCATAAAAACTCCTTTGTTTTTTATTTATAATAATATTATAATACATTGTAAATAAAATGTCAAGAAAAAGTAAATAATTTTTACTAAAAAAGATAAATATTGCAAATAAAGTAAAATTTATTTATCAACATAATTCCTAGGTATACCAGGAAGTATATAATCAAATAAAGCATAATTCGCCATATATAAAGTATCTCTATCATTTGGATTTATAGTGTTTACAGGAACTCTATAAGTCTTTATATATCTGTATGAATCAATTATACCTTTATCAAAATTATTATATAAATACTTCATCACAGTATAATAATCACCTGAAGAATTAGTGGTATATGTAAATAAAAGTTTAGTATCATTTCTAGCTTTTAAATATCTGTTTATATCATTATTTCTAGCCGGAGATAAGAAAATATCCATATCATCATAAGGCTTATCTCTATTTGTATCTATTCCTATATAATGCATTAAAGGTATTTTTCCATTAGCATTATCAAATGATTTTACAGCCAAACTTTCTAATGAAGTATAGAAATTAGTTTCAGTATTAAGTTTTATAGAAGGCTTACCAACATCTACAATAGATAAAGGTGAATATTGAAACTCTCTTATTTTTATAACATCATTATTTTTAAATGCATCCAAATATGCAAAAGGAACGGTAAATAAATTGGCAGCAGAACCTGTTATATATATTGTTTTAACTCTTTCAGCATCTTTGATTATATCAGATGAAAGCATAGCACTTTGAATAGATTTCAATGAATTTCTTCTATCCCTTGGTTTTGCTACATTTGTAAAGCTATTTAAATATGTATTGAGTTTATCTCTATCTATCAAGACAGCTTTTTTTACTTCACTGTCTCCTACAACGTAACTATAAGCTGCATATTTATTATCCTCATAAGCATAGAATATAAACATAGTGTTAGTATTTTCATTGGAGAATATTTCATAAGCATCTTTTATATTATTATCAAAATTACTTTCAGGAACTCGTATTTTATTTAATAATCCATATATATAAGCAGAATTAGTTTTATATAATGAATAGAATCTGTTTGCAAAATTGGCTACTGTTTCAGCTTCAAATATATACTGATTTCCATAAATATAATTCATAGTAGTAAATATATCATTTTCATTTGTTGCTTCTTTATTCATTATAGTATTTGCAACAGTTAATATCTCATTTGTATTTTGCATTCTATTCAAGAAATTAGTTACTGTATCAATAGGAGTATTAGCATATATTAAATCATAAAGAACAGCAACTTCTAAAATTTTATCTTTATTTTCTCCGTCTACCCTATTTGCAATATAATTCAAATATCTTACAGACTCTTTAGGATCATTTTTAGCTTTTAAGAATCTTGACAAAGTTCTAGGTGTAAAGTATTCATCTATTAAATCATAATTATTATTAGTATACAAATACATAAAATGCAATGCTCTGTTAGCACCTTTAACTGCACCTTCTTCTCCCATTCTTCTATAAACAGGAAGCATTGCCTTTATAAATCTGTAAGCATTGGAATCGCTTATATTAGTATATGAACTTGCAAAGAATTTATAACCTTCTTCAGAAAATAAATAAGCTGTATTCGTATCTCTAACCTCATATCTGTCTTCAACAATTCTAGCATAATTAAGCATCTTTTCATTATCGCTCTGAGAATAAGCAATAACATTTGACATCATTGAAATGCTTGGAGAGGCACTTGCAGAATAAGAACTATAAAGTCTAGTTTTAAACTCATAAGCTGCATTTGACAATGATGATACACTGTAATCAGGTTTTCCATATACAGTAAACATATTATTATCATAGCCTTTCATACTAACTTCTAATGAATTAGATGATAGTTTTCTGAAATAATTAGTGTAGAATATTACTCTAGAATCTTTTCCGCCTTTTCCTACAACTAAAGCTATATTATTTATATTTCTTATAACTCTTCTATTATTCGTAAATGTTTCATTATCACAATAAACTATATACAAATTCTTTTTCATTATATTAGATATATCGGAAGCACTAGCACCTGTTATATCAGTAACCAATGGAACATAAGAATTAGTAATGATATCTTTTAACTCTATAAATCTGAAATTTCCTCTTCTTCTTCTATTTGTAGAAACTGTATTTGTAGAAGTCATATTTGTAGACATATCATTTGAAGACATACTATTAGTTTCTTCGGGATTATAAGAAACATTCATATATAAATTATTATTATTATTATTTAATTCAGTTTCATTTGTCAAATTATTATAACTATAAACATTATTAGCGGCATTAGTATTGCTTGCCATAGTCATACTATTATTTATTTCTTTCTGAGCATTTCTAGTAGTTCTAAAGAATGCTATTAATTTGCTATCTATATAAGCAGTTTTTGCCGGAAGCATATATTCTGTTGAATCATACAATTCTCTTACAAAAATATTTTTATTGCTTATAACAATAGGTCTGAATCCTATATGAGTAACATAGTTTTTAGTTTTAGGCATAGCATTAGTCTGCATATAGAATTTAGTTTTTCCATTTTCTCTAACGAATCTATATCCTAAATAAGTATCCCAAACAAGAGTTTCATCTTTACGCATAGCTTTATCAATATCTTCAGCCTTAACATCGCATATAACTATAGGCTCTATAGGAGTATTAGAGAATTTTTCTATTGCCTCTTTTTCACAATTAGATATTTCCTTAAGCATAGCAGCTTCCATCTTACTGTCATAAGGAGTACCTACAGAATTCAAATACATTTGATATGAGTATAAAGCTTTTTCATAAAGTTTATAATATTCTCTAAGATAATAATTATTCTCACCTAAAGTATAAAGTCTTCTATCTAAAAATTTCCTTCTCATATCAATAGCATCAAACATCGCAAGTATATTGATACTAGCATCAGGATAACTGTCTTGTAAGAACTCTATAACTTTATATTTAGCCTGTCTTAATATAAAGTTATTATCTTCTACAAATGTTATCATAAATACGCTTTCTCTTAATCTCTTTAATATTCTAAATACATACTGCACAGGATAATCCAAACTATCAGGATATCTGTTTCTATATTTAGAGCTGAAGTCAATCAAAGTGGTAAGTATTGCAATTTCTTCAACTGCAAATGCTGAAGTCTGTGCTTTTGAAAATGCTGACATATATTCTCTTGCCGCTTCTTCTATATATCCGGCTAATTCATAAGCCTTAGCTAAATTATATCTTATAATAATTTCTGTTTTTAAATCCACAGGGAAATTAGAATTAGATGATAAAATATATTTATATCTATCTATGGCATCTTTAAGCATAGATAATCTTTGTACATTAACATCATGATCTCTCATATCTGTAGGATCATCTGATTGTTTTTTTCTATAATTAACACTATTGTCAGCTGTAAGTTTGAATGCCATTATATAATTGAAAGCTGCTATATGAGAATATAATAATAATCTATCCTTTGTACTTACAACATTATTTGTAGATAAAATCTTAAGTGTTTTAGTGGTATTAAATAATTCTATAAAGAACTCTCTTTTAATAGAAGTTAAATCATTTTCTGATAAATATCTTAAATATAAAGATGATAAACTTAAATAGTTTTTAGCATCATTTTCAGCA
The DNA here is from genome assembly GCA_949300355.1 of uncultured Brachyspira sp. Taxonomy (GTDB): domain Bacteria; phylum Spirochaetota; class Brachyspiria; order Brachyspirales; family Brachyspiraceae; genus Brachyspira. Next base: position 6,030 of record CASGDY010000042.1, on the reverse strand, counting down.
TTCTGATACTGCAGACTAGGATTATTTTCCAAAGTTTTTTTATCTAAAGTTTTCTGATATTCTTCTATAGATGTTTTGAAAGACATTATAGAATTAGACTGATCTCCCTGTCTGTAATAAAGATATCCTTCATTATTGTAGTATGTAGCAAGCATTAAAGGCTGAATGGATTTTTTAGGTTTATCCTGAATAATATAATTACGGTATGAAGATAAAGCCTCTCTAGCTTCTGAATATCTTCCCATTTTCTCATATAATTCCTGATATATAGAATAAAGCATCTGCTGTTTATCTACGTTTAAAGGTTCTCCAGGTATATATCCTCCAAATGAAGCAAGTCCCAAATTCACCACATTAATATTAGCACCATACAAAGTTATACTAACATAATTTGGAGTATAAACAGAAGAATCCAAACTATCTATTTGAGCCTTTACACTGTCGCAATAGGCCAAGGCATTATTATAGTCTTCTAATTTTAAATAACATGCAGCAAGTAAAAGCTGATTAAGTTCATTTTTATTAATATCATCTTTTGTAAGCTTATCTCTTTCTAATAAAGACTCTATAGCCTTTTCATAATCCTCTTGTTCTATAGCAGCAACTGAAGTATATCCAACTATTTTATATACACTTTCTTTATCACCTAATTTTTCAAACAAAGTACGAGCTTTCTCATATTCTCTATAAGCACCTTTTATATCATTATTCATCCATAAAGAATAACCATAAAAGAAATGATACCAAGCCTTACTCTTATCAGTTCCTATTTGATTAAGTAAACTTTCAGCTTCTTTATATTCGGTAACTGCATCTGAATATCTTCCGTTTATCAAATAAGAATTTGCAAGCATTATAGATACAACATTAGGTTTAGTTCTTACCTTGCTTTTAGCCATTATTAACGAATCTATAATTTCTGAATCCAAATTCTGAGTTTGGAATGCAAGCATATTATACCCCATATATTGACCATTAGTAATAGCATTATCTTTATAAGCCGGTACTAACTCTATTACACTTTTAGATATTTTTTCATCTTGAAGCACCTGCATTCTTAAAGCCTGAGCAAATGTTAACATCTCAGCTTTTTTCACATAATAATTCTCTTCATCAGGATATAAGAATATTGCAAAATTAATATATGATACAGCCTTTTCAACTATAGTATCAAAAGCCATATTCAAATACAAATAAAATCCGTCTTCCCTTTTTTTCTCGCTTACAACATAACGTTCAGGACTATATTGTTTTGACACAGCTATTCCATAATATCTATTAGCCAAATAATAATAAGCATTTGCAAGTTCAGCATGTGCCTCATGAGAAGAATATCTAGTTGATAAAATATTTCTCTCTCTCTCAAATATAGTTTCTTCAAGAGATTCTATTGTACTATAAGCCCTAAGTCCGCTCTCTATAACTCTTGAAGAAGCGGAAGCATCGTTAGGATTATATCTCAAAGTTTCATTATAATTATCATAGGCAGCGGCATATTTACCTTCATTGTAGGCTTTATCCGCTAAAGATTTATAATAATCAGCTAATGTAGTTTTACAATACTGAGCTTCATAAGTAGAATCAAAATTTTTACCGCCTGAATTTAATGCTTCTCTAAACAAAGCATAAGCTCCGTCATCTCTCTGTGCCATAAGTACTTTAGCATTAGCATAATAACCTAATGCAAGCATTATATCATTTTTAGATTCAACATAAGGCTTAAATAAATTTGTAGCATCATCATAATTTCTTGAAAGTATAAGTCCGTCTAAATATATAAGTCTTGCAGCTACAGCTAAAGGAGCATAAGGATGTGCATTTTCTATTATAGTATCATAAGAAATTTTCGAATCTTTTATAAAATCTTTTGCAATCTCCAATCTATCTGAAAATAGTAAATCTTTTCTCTTATAAGGATTATTATAAATATCATCATCATCAGGATATTTATATCCATTATCTTCAACTGAATGGGCATATAATTTAGCTATAAGCAAATACAAATCTTTATTAATATTCAAATTAAGAATTTCACTTAAAATTGCAAATGTATCTTTATTATTTTTATTAGCTTTATATTTTTCATTGGCTGATATATAACCTGACCAAGCTATTAAATTTGTCATTTCCAAATCATTGTTAGTAAGAAAATATTCATTTGTATAAGATTCTATATTAAACCAATTATTATTAGTATCAAAATTATCATCTATTTTTGATGCTAAAAATCCTGAGAGTGTATCTGGATATTCAGATATTAAAACTTTTTTAGTATTATTATATTCTTTAATACTATTATTAGTATATGATGATATCATCATGTTAAAATATGCCTTAGCAACATTATTCTGATCTTCAGAAAAAGGAAAATACTCAGCAAATCTATCTATAACATCAACTTTTCTATTATATGGAAGATCCACGAAACTATTATACATACTTGAAGAATTAGCATCTTTTATAAAATATTCTTTAGTAGAACCCATTGTAACTATACTTGTACCATCTTCGCTTACAACATAAGCTCCTACTAAAGCAGATGGATATGCTACATCAAAAGTAGTTAATTTAGTATCTTCTGATAAAACATAATATTGATGAGTTGTCAAAGAATAAGACATCAAACGTCTTTTATCATAATAAGTTAAATTTCCGTCTCTGTCAGAATCTTTTTCTATTTCAAAGAAAATAATAGTATCATCATTATAAAATGTAGGATTAAATTTAAATGTTTCTGTATCTGTAAGTATAGTTAAATTGGTTTGAGAATTAGTATCAGGATTTAAATCTAATAAAACTAACTGAGAATATCTTTCTCCCGCTTTAGAAGTAATAAAAGCTATTTTTGTGTCATCAAAAGAAAATGCAGGAGAACTAGCTTCAATGTCAGATAATTTCTGAACATCTTTACCATTTGGCTTTATAGTAAAAAGTTTTCTAACTCCGCCGTCCCTATCTGAAACAAAAGCTATTGTATTACCTTTATGAGAAATTACAGGATCAGTATCATAGCCTTTATAGTCCGTAAGTCTTATAATGCTCTGCTCTAAATTTTCTAAATTATTTTTAGAAGTTCTTATTCCAAGATTATAGAGCTTAAATAAATAAATATCTCCGAAAGCATCATCTCTAGTTGAGGAGAATACTACATATCTTGATTTATCATCAATAGAAACAGATGTGTCTATTCCAGGACTTCTAGTTAATCTATAAGTTTCAAGAGTATATGAATCTACTGCAAAAATGTCAGTATTTCCGGCATTTTCCCTTGAATAATAAATCCAAGTACCTTCTCTGTCAATTACCGCATCCAATGCCGGATTTACTTCACCAGATGTTAAAGAATATCTTTTATATTCTCTTAAAAAAGGTCTGCTTTCAAATGCATGATCAGTACTTTTCTGACTTGATGCACAAGCAAACAAAATAAAAGAAAATAAAATTAATATTTTAAATTTCATATAACACTTTAATCTCATAATCTTCCAAATATAATAATTTATTACAAAACTAAAAACATATGTAAAGTATTATACAAAAAAAACAAATAAAATCAATCTAAAATATTAAAATGAAGCTACTGCATCATCTACATTTTCATATACTTCAAATAAATCTTCTAACTCTACTGTTTTCAATATTTTTTTGATTATATCAGGAACGCAAGCTAGTACCAATCTTCCATTTTTATCTTTAATTTTTCTCATTATAGAGATAAATACTCTTATTCCGCTTGAACTTAAATATTCAATACCTGATAATTCTAATATTAAATTAATAGAACCTGATTCTACTAATTGTTCCAATTCAGCTTCAATAGATACTGATAAATTAACATCTAATTTACCAACTAAACTTACAACTTTTACTTTACCTTTATCTTCTATATTTAAACTCATAGATTTCTCCTTGAAAATAATAATTGATTTTGTAAGTATAACAAATAAAAAAAAATATTCAATATACTTACATATATAACAATAATATTGATAAAATTGTAATATCTATTTTTCTGAAAAATTGATTATTATGATAAAATTCCTATCATAGCTTTTTTTTCCCAATTTATATCTGATGACTGAGGACAAGGAAAAGTACTCCATTTAACGTTTTTTTTGGCAATCCAATTTTCTTTATCTTCAAAAACTCCGTTAAATTTCATCCATTTATTTAGCTTGGTATAGTAAGAAGGTTTATAGGCATAAGTATAATATAATTTGTTGTTTTCAACTATATAACCTTCCATAAATGTTACTTTTATAGAAGGATATCCTGAAAAAACAAGCATGAATTTATTTAAATAATCTGTATTACTGTAAACTGCCATATTCTCATGTTTTGCCTGAATAAAAATTAATCTTTTCTTTTTATTTATGAGAAGTTCTCCTTCCTCTTTAAATAGATAATCTCTATCCGCTTCCTTTACAGTTCTATTTTTTACCAATTTAATCCAAGCATTATCATAAGAAATAACGGTTTTATTAGTTATAAAGAATAAAACCGTTAAAACTAATAATATAACTAATATAATAGAAATATACGACATTATATTCTTTAATATAACTCTCCTGCATATTCACCTTCAGCCCAGTTAACATCTTCCGGCTGAGGTACAGGATAAGAATTCCAATCTGCATCTGAATTTGCTACCCATCTTTCATTTGTAAAAGTAGAATTAGCTTTTTTCCAAGAATCCAATTTACCTTGATAGCTTCTTATATATTTTGAATATCTCATTATTTTTCCGCCTTCTATAGAATAGCCTTCAACTAGGTTAAGTCCTAAAGCAGGAGCATTATCATAAAACATAGATATAGGTGCCTGATGAGTATAATATGCATGAGTATCTGATCTTGCTCCTATAAATTTATACATTTTTACAAGTAAAAGAGGTGATCTTCCTGAAACTAATTCCAAATCTCCTCCAGGTCTTCCTTCATATAAAGCACCTTTCATATCTATAGTTTTTCTAAAAATAAAATTAGCCCAATTTTTAGAATAATCGCTGTCTTTTGTTATATTTTGTGCATTTAAAAAATTAAATGAAAAAACAAATAAAAATATAAATAAAATTATTTTCTTCATAAGTTTTTCTCCTATCTATTTTCTATATATAAAATCAAATAAAAATATAAATGTAAAATATATTTTTCCAATACTATTATCGGAATAATATAATAACAATAAAAAAAATTAATTATGAAAAAATAATATTATTCAGAAAAAACTCTCTGCATAATAATATCTGATATATAAGAAGCTAATTCCTCTACAGATATAAAACAATCATTAACTATCCAATCTGTAAGAACTGATATGAATGCTCCGGAATAAAAGCTAACCATAACCCTTATAACATTATCTTTATTAGGACGAATAGTCTTAAAATCTTTTATGCCTTCTATTACATAAGAAGCTAAATATTCTCTTAAAATACTTGTAACGCTTCCGTCTTTATTGTTTTGAAATATTATTTTTAAATATTTTCTATTCAAATAAAAATATTGAAGTATTTTTTCCATAATATCAACATGGGAGTCTTTTAATTTATTTGCTATTTTATATCTTTTTAAATCCTCTAAAAATTTTGCCTCGTATTCATCTAATTTAGATTTTAATAATTCATATTTATCATTGTAATAAGTATAAAAAGTACTTCTATGCATATTAGCTTTAGCACAAATATCAATTACTCTTATATCTTCAAAAGGCTTTTCTTCCAACAAAAGACCAAGAGAATCTTCAAGTAACTTTTTAGTTTTTTTTACTCTGGCATTATTTTTATTTGAACTGCTTTTCATATAAAATGTCCTAGCTTTTTGATAAATAAAAAATATTAATAGACTTGCGTATATTATATTATAATATTATAAAATGTAAACTATATATAATTTATATTTATAAATATTTTAATAAAAAATATAAATTAATTTTATAATAAACAACAATATGATATTTATGTCTATAAAGTAGTCCTATTTTCTACTAATTATAAAATAATACAATTATAAATATCATTTGATATATATT
>CASGDY010000041.1 GCA_949300355.1 uncultured Brachyspira sp. | reverse complement strand
TCCTATGGCTTTAAGAAAAGCAGGATTCACTAATTTAACAACTATGGAAGGAGCTCAGCCGCCTAACGGAAACTTCCCTACTGTTGAATCACCTAACCCTGAAAACCCTGAAGCATTGAAAATTGCTGTTGATAAAGCTAAAGAAATAGGTGCTGAACTTGTTATGGGTACTGACCCTGACTGCGACAGAATGGGCTGTGCTTTGCTTACTAAAGATGGTTCTTATATGTACCTTACTGGAAACCAAATCGGTTCTATTATGGCTTATTATCTTATAACAAACAAAAAAAATGTTAAAAATCCATTTATAGTAAAAACTATAGTTACTACTGAACTTGCTAGAGCTATTGCTGATGCTAATAATGTTAAGATTTATGATGTTCTTACCGGATTCAAATGGATTGCTGATGTTATAGAAAGAGATAAAGAAGGAACATATTTATTTGGATTTGAAGAAAGTTTCGGATACTGTATCAATTCTAATGTACGCGATAAAGACGGTGTTAGTTCTTGTTTAATACTTGCTGAAGTACTTGCTTATTGTAAAGAAAATAATATGACTTTAGCTGATTATTTAGAAAGCATTTATGAGAAATATGGATACTTCTATGAAGAAACTATATCTATAACTAAAAAAGGTGCTGACGGAGCTAAAGCTATAGCTGATTTGATGACTTATTATAGAAACAATTTACCTAAAGAAATTTCAGGTGTAAAAGTTGAAAGCATAAGCGATTATGAGAAAAAAGAAGTTTATGATAACACTGGTAAAAAAATAAAAGATATTACTTTACCTAAATCTAATGTTCTTCAGTACATACTTGAAGACAAAACAAAAATTACTATCAGACCTTCTGGTACTGAGCCAAAAATCAAATTCTATTTTGAGGTTTGTGTAAAAGAAAGCAAAGACAAGAGACTTGCAGTTGCTAAAGAAAAAGTAGCTAATTTCAAAAAGTTTATTAAAGAATAATTTTTATTATTGTTGCTAGCTATAAACTCGCTTGCAAATAGCTGACAACTTCCTTCGTCAGTTATCAGCTGCTCGTTTATAGCTTTAAAAAATTGATAACATAATTGATATATAATTTGTATTAGTAATAATAAAGAAGTCCTATTTTATAATGGGGCTTCTTTTTTATGCGACATTTTTTGTCATAGTGAAAAAGTATAATATATATAATTAGATATTCATTAAGGAGATTATATGAAAAAAATTATTATAATATTATCTTTTTTACTGATGTTCATAATAGGCTGTTCAAGTAATTATGTAAGTGTCAGCAATGAAAAAACAAATACAAGCACAAATATATCTGTCGGACAAATTATCGTTACAGAAATGACTATATACACAAATAATTTCTCAAAAAGTAAAATGCCAAAAATAATTCTTCAATCAGATAAAAAATTAGAAATTGGTCAAACAGAATTAGTAAGCGTATCAAATAATCAAAATATAAATTTTAATATTGCCGATTTCACATTAGAGAAAAATGAAACTTTTTATGAAAAAGGACTTAAAATAAAATTAAGATCAAGCTCTTTTTATAAAATAACCAATATACAAACTAATGCTTTTAATTTTTATTTTACATTAAAAACTACATTCACAAATCAAAATATAGAAAATAAAGAAATATTATATGATATCAATGTACAAGCGAAAATGAAAAAAAGTTATTTATTATTCACTATAATAAATTGGATATTTATAATAATATTAGGAATTTTGTTTCTACCATTTATGCTGCTTATTGGTATGTTTGTATCACCAGTAAAAAGCGGCAGTGGAATTCTTTTTACTATTATATTGCCTTTTATTTACTATCCGATTTTATTATTTGTTCTTAAATTAGCTTTTGATAAAGTTTCTGATTTTTTTAATGGCTACTGATGAAGATTATAAGAAGTATAATAATTATTTACTTTATAAAATATAAAAGCCTCATTATTTTTAATGGGGCTTTTTATATTTTAAACTTTATTCTCACTCCCCGCCCTTTTTTCTTATTAATTTCATAAGAACATTTTACTATACATTTCTTTAAAATCTAAAAATAAAATATAGCACCCACCCTAGATTTATTTAAATTTTTAGTCAACCTTACCGCACGCAGAGTTAAATTAAAAATATAGTTTGATTAATAATTCTAATTTTAATCATATATAAAATTCAGCTAACCGTGCGTAAAGTAAATTTTTAAATTTAATAAACACTTGGGCGGGTGCTAAAATTTCTAATTACGCAATAAATATAATTGAAACTAAAATTTAAAAATAAGGCAATAAAATATAAAGGGCGGGGTATGTAAATAAATTTTTTAAATAAAAAAACTATTCGTCTTTAACTATTCTTGATTTTAGATAATTAGCTTTTAATATAAACGCTTCATTTTCTTTATAAAAAGCTTCTCTAGAATTTTCATCTCTTAATAAAGAACGCATTTCATCTTTAGCCTTACGCATTATCTCTTTATCTTTTATGATGTTTCCAAGTTTGAAATCCGGTATTCCGCTTTGCCTGTCTCCTAAAAACTCACCTGCCCCTCTTAATTCCAAATCCTTTTCTGATATTTTAAAACCATCAGTAGTCTCGCATATTATGTTAATTCTTTCTTTTATGATGTCATTAAGCTCACTATGAAGTATTAAATAGCAGTACCCTAATTTATCTCCTCTGCCTACCCTGCCTCTAAGCTGATGAAGCTGTGATAAACCAAAACGTTCTGCACCTTCTATAAGTATTGTCGTAGCATTAGGATTGTCAATACCAACTTCTATAACTGTTGTAGAAAATAATACCTTTATTTCACCATTTGAAAACCTGTTCATTATATATTCTTTTTCTTCATCTTTCATTTTGCCATGTATTACTTCTATTTGAATGTCTGAAAAATAAGTTTCTTTTGCTCTTTGGAATTCGCTTGAAAGAGTAATGAAGCTTGAATCATTATTTTCTATGAGAGGAAAAACTACATAACCCTGCTCGCCTTTAGCTATTCTGCTTTTTAAAAATTTATAGCAATGATCCCTTTCATAAAGTTCTTTATACTTTGTAAGTACACCCTTTCTGCTCTCTGGCATACTCTTTATAATGGATAAATCCAATTCCCCAAATAATGTTAATGCTAAAGACTGAGGAATAGGAGTTGCTGTCATAAGTAAAAAATCAACATTATTTCCTTTAGAAAGAAGTTTATTTCTTTGTGCTGCCCCAAATCTTTGCTGTTCATCTACTATTGCATAAGAAAGATTTTTAAATATAACCTCATCATAAATAATAGAATGCGTACCTACTAATATATGACTTTTTCCCTCTCTTAATCTTTTTAATAAATATCCTCTTTCATTTTGATTAACTGAAGAAGTAAGAATATCTATTTTTATAGTATCTTCTAAACCAGCTGCTTTAATAAGTTTCCTAAAAGTATTATAATGCTGTAAAGCTAGTATTTCAGTAGGAGCTAAAAATGCAGTTTGAAATCCCGATTCTGCAGGTATTAATGCAGTTAAAAATGCTACTATAGTTTTACCGGCTCCAACATCTCCTTGAAGAAGTCTGAACATCTGCTTACTAGAAAATAAATCACTTTTTATTTCTTCGATAGTATTTAATTGATCTATAGTGAGTTCAAATGATAAACTTGATTTTACTTTATCTAATAAATTTGAAGAATTATACCTTTCTTCTTTTATAAGTATATTAGGTCTTCTCTCGCTTAAATGTATATATTGAAAAGTCAAAAACTCTTCAAAAATTAAACTCTCCCTAGCTTCTGCTAAAGCTTCAAAAGAAGTAGGAAAATGCATCTCCATAATAGAAGGAACGAAACTTTTAAGCCTGTACTTTTTTTTAATCACATTCGGAATATCATACTTCATATTTTTTTCAAATCCGACAAGCTCATCTACGATTAAAGTTCTAAGTTTTTTTTGAGAAAGTCCTTCTGTAAGCGGATATATAGGCACAATCTTTCCATAAGATAATGCATTTGATGAAGGCTTTTCAAATTCAGTCATTCTGCATTGAAGCTTGCCTCTACCGCTTCTTACAAACTTACCTATTAAATAAAGTTTGGCCCCCTTAGTTACTCCAGCCGGCAATCTTCCGCCATAAATAGGAACTTCACATACAGCAATTCCGTCTGTAACTATTACTAAAGGTTTGCTTCTATATTGAAAAGTAAAACTTGATACATCTATAACTTCCACATATACAACAGAAGTTTTATCTTTATTCTCCAATGCCTCATGAAGTTTTAAAGTTTTTCTTCTGTCATCATAAGTTCTTGGAAAAAATGCTATTAAATCATATAGAGTAATAATACCTTTTTTGGCAAGTATTTCTGCGTATTTAGGTCCTACGCCTTTTGAATATTTTATACTTTTAGTAAATATATCTTTACTATAATCATTATTTAACAAATCTGAATATCCTATTCGTATTCTTCATTTTCTTCATCATCATCTTTATCATCTACTATTTCATAATCAGCTTCATCATATTCACAATCATCGTCTGTTACTTCTTCATCAGATTCCCCATATTTCCAAATTTTATATTGATTTAAATCTGTTGAAAAACATTTTATGCATAATCCTATAATGAATGCATCATCTAATAATCCTATAAATGGAAATAAATCAGGAAGAACATCCAAAGGAAGTATTAAATATATTAATGCTCCCGCTATAGCAGATAAACTTTTCCAAGGAATATCTCTATAATTTCCATTTATATAATCACTTATCATATCTACCATTAATTGAATTTTATCTAAAAATTTAGAAAGATGTCTTGATGATGAAAGATTCAATATATCTTTTGTTTTATCAATAATAGATGTTAACTTATCAAATGTAGTTTCTAATGAAATTTTATCCCATAATTCTTTTGATTTCTCTTTTATTCCCATAAACTCTCTCTTTAATGTTTTTTTTATTATAACATATAAACAGAAAATATGAATAACTTGAGGCTTCTATTTTTTTATTCAAAATATTGCATAAATAAAAAATTATGTTATACTTATTAAGCAAGTATTATCAGGAGAATGAATAATGGATAAAGAACAAGTAAAAGGTGTAATTATAGAAAATAATCCCTCTATTTTAACCAAATACAAAAATGCTTTCAATAATTTATTTGATATAAGTACTTTTAATGATACCAGTTCTTCTTTAGGTTATATCATAGAAAATAATTTGAGTATATATTTTTATATAATAAGATACAATGAAAGTGAAAAAGATGGTATCAGTCTATTTGTAGAAAAAGTGAAAAAGATTAACCCTCAAATAAAATTGGTAATGACAGATGTTTCAGATGATTTTGATGAGACTGCTTATCCTTATGCTTTAATATTTCATAGAAATACAGATGTAAGCGTGATAGTACAATCTATACAAAATGAAGTTTCAAAATTATTAGATGATGGAAATAAAAAAAGAAGACAATATTCAAGAGTTAATTGGCCTTTAAATGTTATTATAGCATATAAAGATAAGATTAGAGGAACTATAGATAGAAATATCCTTTCTATAAGCGGTAACGGAGCTTATATATCATCTGATACTAATATTCCTGATAAGGGCGATATGTTAGGTCTTACTATATCCTTTAAAGATTTCAAATTATTTACTGAAGCTAAAGTAGTTTGGATAAATAACGAGAATCAAAAACCTGATTTACCTAAAGGCTTTGCTGTACAATTTATTGATATAGGTATGGCTTCTCAAAAAATTATTGATCAAATTATCAGAGACAAGTTATTACAGGAATTGTTAGTAGAATTGAAAGATGAAAACTTCTCCTAATGAAAATAATATTAAAGAAGCAAAAAATTTAATAAGAGAATCCTTTAAACTCATTAGAAATAATTTAGATTCGGACTTCATTAGTGAGAAAAGTGCTGTAATTTTTAAAAAATTTAGAAATATAGTAAATATTAATAAATTTAATTCTATATCTGTATATGTAGATTTTAATAATGAAGTACCAACTGATGAAATAATCAAATATGCTTTAAAAAATAATATTAAGGTATCTGTGCCTTTTCTTATAGATAATCATAATATGAAATTAAAATATATAAATGATTATGATAAGGACATTAATAGAAATACAAAATTTGGATGCGGAGAGCCTTTTGAATACTGTAGAGACTGTAATATAGATGAAATATCCATGTTCATTATACCAGCTTTAGCATTTGATGAAAAATGTAATAGACTCGGATTTGGAAGAGGATATTACGACAATATATTAAAAATCAATAAAAACGCCTTGAGAATAGGTTTAGCTTATGATTATCAGATACTTCCGTCCATACCTAAAGATGATAATGATGAGATATTAGATATTATTATCAGCGAAAGTAAAGTAATAACTGCCACTTTTTGATATTAAAACTTAACTATCAGCAGATATTTCTTCATCTTCCTCATCTGTAGTAAATAATTTTTCTAGATCTAAAACAACTAATAATTTATCTTCTAATTTTCCTACACCTTTAATATATTTCTGACCTATACCGGAAAGCATTGGAGGAGGAGGCTGAATATCAGAATTAGAAATAGATACTACCTTAGAAATAGAGTCAATAATTATTCCCATATCAACATCTTCTATTTTTACTATGATAATACCTGTATTTTTATCGCCTTCTGTCTCTTCTAAATTGAATCTCTTTTTTAAGTCTATTATAGGTATAATATTACCGCGTAAATTTATTACACCTTCAACAAAATCTGGGGCATTAGGAATAAGAGTAATCTTTTCCATTTTGATTATCTCTTTAGCCTGCATGATATCTATAGCATACTCACCGCTGCCTAATCTAAAAGTAACAAGGTTTGTACTATCTTCAAGCTCAACCCTATTTTCGGTACTTTCAATAGATTGTTGCTCTGCCTGCTCTGCCATTTATAATGCCTCCATAAAATTTACAGTTGTTCTATTATCGGAAATAATTTCTTATTTTTTATATATCAATAATATTTGTTATAAAAAAATCTAAAACTGATTTTATAACTAATATAATTTTATTATATTTTTTGTTAAAAGTCAATCTATATATAAATTTTATTACTTATAATACAAATTTACACTATACTTAAATATAAAATAAAAATTAGATTATGAATATTGACATCAAAATAAAAATATGTTATATATTGTTGTAACATTAATTATTACATTATTTTGAGTATATGGGGTAAATTATGAATATAAAGAAAATAAATACATTTTGGAAGCTGTTTCCTCTATTATTCATACTTATAACCGTTTTAATATTCACTGTAAAATATGGAGTTCCTATAGAATTTTTGCTTACAATAGGCACATTGATAGCCTGTATAATAGCATATTTTGCAGGTTACAAATGGAAAGATATGGAAGAAGCCTTCATAAAAAAGATAGTAGATACTTGGCTTGGAGTACTAATATTTATATTAATAGGTATAGTAGTTGGTTCTTGGGTATATTCGGGAACTGTGCCTATGCTTATATACTATGGCATTAAATTAATTCACCCTTCATTTATACCTTTAATGGCATTTGTTATAACATCTTTTCTATCCATATTTACAGGTACTTCTTGGGGTTCTGCTTCTACTGCAGGAGTGGCATTTATAGGAATTGCACAGGCTACAAATACGCCTTTGCCATTGGTTGCCGGTGCTGTTATAAGCGGTGCATATCTTGGCGATAAAAACTCTCCTATATCGGATACAACTGTTTTGGCTGCTCTTGGTGCTGGAACTACTTTACAAAATCATATAAAAACTATGCTTGTAAACACTATACCATCTGCAATATTAGCGGCTATTGTTTTTACTATATTAGGTTTTAATGCCTCCCCTATCAATTCAGATATACTAAACTTAAAAGAAGCTAGCGAAATATTAACTTCATTAGAAAATATATACAATTTCAACATTTTTTTACTTATCCCACCGATATTCGTACTTATTGCAAGTGTGAAAGGTGTTAATCCTGTAATAACTATGTTCATTGGAAGTTTAATTGCAATAATATTAGGAGCAATATTTCAAAACTTTGGATTTATTAATGCTATGAAATCATTTGTAACAGGTTTTAATATTTCTATGTCGCCTACAATTAATCCTGAAAGCATACCTCAAAATCTTCATACATTACTAAACAGAGGCGGAATGATAAGTACAATGCCTAGCGTATTATTTTTGATACTTGCCCTTACTTACGGAGCTATGCTTCAGTTAATAGGTACTTTAAATACTTTAATAGAATTATTAGTAAAAATAGTTAGAGGTGCCAGAAGTTTAATATTTGTAACTTGGTTTACAACATTCACTATAAATTCAGCATTAAGCAGTTTACAATTTACTTTTTTAACTTTAGGTGATGTACTAAAAACTGTATATGACAAATACAATGTTAATAGAGGCGTACTTTCAAGAACTATGGAAGAAGGCGGAACTCTTACAGAGGTTTTACTGCCTTGGACTGTTACAGGAGTTTATATGACTTCTATACTTGGAGTGCATACTTTACAGTACATGCCTTATTCATTTTTTAATTTAATTAGTATAGGTATTTCATTTATTTATATGCTTACTTTACCTAAGTTTGCTGTACAAATAAATAAAGATATTTTAAAGAATTAAAACATATTAAATAATACAATAAATTAAACTATACTGAAAATTTTTAAGTTTGTCAACTATTCGCCATAGAGGCTTTCCGCACGGTACTGCAAATCATTATGGATAGCCAACTATACGTGCGGCTGATTACTTGTTATTGTACAAATATGTGGTTTTATATTACCTTTAAAACATATTTTACTACTATGTTTTAATATTTCATATTATTTATAAGTTATAATTACATTCAAAAATAATTAAAAATTGACAAAATATAGTTGTTTAGGTATATGTTAAATAAATTGTAATTAGACTATAAAAAGGATATATTCAATCCGTATTCTTTTGAATGAGTTTTTATACTATAAGTTTTATTATGCTCAAGTAGTTTTATTTTCAATATTTCTCCGTCAAATACTGATGAAATATTATTTAATTCCAAAACTTCATCATTATCAACTAATAATTTTTTATTTGAAATTGGACGTCTGAAAGAAATAGGATCGGCACTCATATCTTTTCTAACAAAAAATAGATATACTTTATTAATTGTCATATATTTAAAATAAGAAATAACTGCTAAAGTTCTTAAACAAGCACCTTCAAACTGTTCTATTAATTCATCATCGCCTTTTCTTTTTCTAGTTAATTCAAAAATATAGATATTATAAACTTTATCGCTTTCTTTTTGAATAATCACTTTATCAGCACATTTTTTATTTTGTAAGTATGGAAAAGATGCATTACCTTCTAATTCTTTTATTAATAAAGAATTTTCAAAAACTTCTATAGTTACAGATATATCATGATCAGTTAATATATACTCTTTATCATTATAATCATCAAAGAAATTATTAAGAAATATTTTTTTTAAAACTTCTCTGAACTCTTCGGGATATTTTTCATACCATTTCATTATTATAATTCTTCCTGAAAATCATATATTTCATCTGATATTTTTTTTAGTACTTTATTGAAAGTAGGAACTTCAAAACCATACTCTGAACTTTCTAATTTTGTAACTTTTGTAAATCCATCTTCCTCAATATCAAACTGATACATTCTAACCATATCTTCTGAAATCAAATCATCTTCATCATAGCCGTATTTATTCATCAAATATTTTTTTCTTTCTTCATCATTTGAATTTAATTTAATCATATTATTTATATGCTGAACAATAGTGTCGCTGTGAGTTGTAATTAAGATATGGATACCTTTATTAATCAATTTAATAAAAACTCTTGTTAATTGCTGCTGCAGTTCTGGATGTAAAGAAATTTCAGGCTCCTCCATTAATAAATCACCGTTTATAATTCCGTATTTCAAAAATAAATACAATGGTGCTAATTCTGTAATTACAGCAGAAGATAAATACATTTGAAATTCTGTATTTACATTGCTAGGCTTATAATAAATATTTCCTGTTTCTGCATTAATATTTATTTGTCCAGATATTAAATGCTCTTCAAAAAAGCTAATTATATGATTTAAGTCTTTTATAACTATTTTATTATTCTCTTTAGATAAATAATTCAAATTATTTAAATTATTCAAAAAATCAATTATAGGTCTTGATAAATATTCATTATTTTTCTTTACTGCATATCTGTCAAACTTATCAACAATTGCGGAACTTGCTATATCATTTCTTGATAATAAAAAACCAGTTCTTGATACAGGTAAAAATATTCTACTTATACCAAAAAGCTTATAAAATATTTCAAAAGTTTTATTTAAAATAAAATCAATTATATTTTTTATAATTTCTACATCTTTTGTATATATTAATTTATTTTCTAACAATCCAATTCCCATTCCAATATTTATGCCTTTTATACCCAAATAATAAAACTCGGTATCATCATTAGCTTTTTTTGACTTAAATTTTCTAAATGTAAAATCACTATCATTAAGTTCTAATTTTATATACTCCAAAGTAATCTCATTACTTGAATTAAATATATGATTGATCACTTCATTAGAATATTTATTTAATAAAACATTAAATAAATCCATAAAAATATTAAATTCTTCCGCAGACATGTCTACAAGTTCATCAAAATCTAAAGTCCTAATGCGGTTATATACAATATCTTTAGCTTTTTTGTATTCTTCAAGTTCTTCTACAATTTTTTCATCTTTAAATATCATATCTATTACTTTATCAGCATATTTGAACAAATGATAAATTAATGTCATTAAATAACTTTTTCCGCTGTTGTTGTCGCCGACAAAAAGTGTGAATGGAGCTAATTCTATTTCTGCCTCTTTAATTTTAGCAAAATTTTTAACATATAGTTTAGGGTATTTATTTTTTTCTGACATAATAATTCTTTATAAATTTATTTTTTTAAATTATATAATGGATTAAAAACTATATCAATACAAAGTAAATTCTTATATAGATAGTATATACCTAAACAACTATATTTTGTCAAAAATTATTTCATTACTTTTATTATTTGTGGGGACTAGCCCCCCACACCCCCAGTTCTTTTTGTGACCAAAAGAACCAAAAAGACTGCATTTTTAACCCAAATTTTATATATTACCATATATTTAATACATATTGTAATAATATAAGATTGTATCAATTGAGTTTTCTCGAAGCGTGCCTTTGGTATGTGTTGCCACCAACTTTGACGAAGTACACCTGTGGTGTGCGGCGGGAAAAAAGTTGAATAAAAAATTAGAAAACTTAAAAATTTTCAGTATATTTTAAATAAATTGTAATTGAACTATAAAAAGGATATATTCAATCCGTATTCTTTTGAATTAGTTCTTATACTATAAGTTTTATTATGCTCAAGTAATTTTGTATTATTTAAATCTAGATAGAAGCCACATTATAAAAGATAATAATACACTGATTATAATACAGCTCAGCAAAGGAAATGAAAAAGTAAAATTTTCTTTTTTTATTATGATATCGCCCGGAAGTTTGCCGAAAGGAATTTTTATATTAAATAAAAATAGTATGCCAATGATTATTGATATTATACCAATAACTATAAAAAGTTTAGCAATTTGAATATTCATTTACTATTCAGCCATTTTTTTATACATTTTTTCTATATCTTTATCATGACCTGCAATGATAAGTATATCGCCTTCAACCATAGGAACATCAGGATCAGGAGTACAATCCACAATAACTTTTTTCTCTCCCAATATTCCGACAGTTTCTTTCTTTATGGCAACAACATTGATTTTGTATTTCTTTCTCAAATCAAGTTCTTTTAAATTTTTACCGGCAAGTCCGCCATGAACAGGGAATTCTACTATAGAGTGATATTCAGTAAGATCATAAAGAAGAAGCGTATCACCTACTTCAAGCTGTTCTGCAATATGCACCCCCATAGACTCTTCAGGACTTACTAGATGCGTTATTCCTATCATACTTAATATGGCTCTATGCTTTTCATTAGAATATCTTGCTATAATATTTTTAACATTAAGCTCTTTTAAAAGTAATGCTGTTAATATGCTTGTCATCATATCTTCACCTATTGTAAGTATAACAGCATCAAATTTATTAATCTCAATAGCTTCCAATGCCTCTTTTTGAGTAGAATCCAAACGCATAGCCTGAGTTACATTATTTTTTATAGCTTCTATTTCATTTATATCATTATCTATAGCAAATACCTCTATAGAAGGTTTTGTCATAAGTCTATTAATTAATGCCTTGCCTAAAGTGCCGACTCCTATAACAGCATACTGAAGCATATCAATCCCCTAATTACTTTATTTAATGTCTTATTATTATAGAATAATATAAAAATTTGTCAAAAACATTATTAATTAAATTATAATAAATTAAATACTATTTTTTTATAATATAGTTGAAATATATTAAACAAGTATTTATATACATTTTATATTATAAGCAGTATTATTTTTTACCTAAAAACAAACAAAAATAAAATAAATTTAAAAAACACTAAAATTTAACAAATTTTTTTTACAATGTTTAGAAGCTATTCTTTTATTTAATACAAAAAATAAGAATGAGAGGATTAAAAAAATATGAAAAAAATTATATTAATCATAAGTATTTTATCAGTATTTGCAGTAGCATGCGGAAACAAAGCAACAGGACCTGCTGCAGGAAGTAAACCATTAACTACTAATGTACCAAGCGATGATAAAACAGTAAAAGATGGTACACCATTAGCTAGTTGGAATGGAAATCAGTCTATAAAAGTAAACGCTTCAGTTGCTGGTAATGAGGCTGCAGCTGCTCAAGATGGATATAACTTGTTAGAAAGATTATATTCTACTACTTGGTATCAGTCTGAAGAAGAATATGATGACGGAAGATTAGAAACAGAAGAAACATTTATATTCTTTGACCCATCTTCTGAAATGGTACAAAGAGAATATGTAGATGGAATACCTGATGATAAAGATGATTTTTCAGCTTTAGAATTTATAGGAGATATTACTATACCTAATGCTCAGGATAGTCAAAATAGAAATGCATGTATAGTTAGAAATATAGAACAAGATGGTAAGGGAGTAGATACTGAATATGAAGGTTATTATCTATATGATGAAACTACTTTATATATAGTTGATGGCGATACTGAACAAGAAGTAAGAGATATATTAACTGCAATTATTGCAAATCCTGCACAATATGATGCAGAGTATAGATTTATATTATCTACTGAACCATTAAATTAATACTGATAAATAACTAAAAATAGGGGGCTTTTAAAAAAGCCCCTTTTTTATAACTTATATAATAATAGTCTTTTATTCATAAATCCACAATGTAAATTTCATAAACATAATAAATAATAAACGAAAAAAATATTTTAAAATAAAAGTTTTTTATAAATTTTTTTTACAACATTTAAAAGCTATTGTTTCAAAAACAAAAATAATAATTGATGAGAGGATTAAAAAAATATGAAAAAAATTATATTAATCATAAGTATTTTATCAGTATTAGCAGTTGCATGTAACAGCAAACAAGCTCCAACAGTAGGCGATAAGCCTTTAACATCAAATGTACCAAGCGATGATAAAACAGTAAGAGAAGGTACTCCATTAGCTAGTTGGAATGGAAGCAGTCAGTCTATGACAGTAAACGCTTCTGTTTCTGGTAATAATACAGGAGATAATCCTGCAGCTGCTCAAGAATATAACTTATTACAAAGATTATATTCTACTACTTGGTATCAGTCTGAAGACGATTATGATGACGGAAGATTAGAAACAGAAGAAGCATTTGTATTCTTTAATGAAAATTCTGAAATGATTGAAAGAGAATATGAAAATGGAATAGTTGATGGAAGAGATGATTACGCTACATTACAATGGATAGAAGATATTGCTACTCCTAGTACTGCGGCAAATAAAGATAGAAATGCATGTATAGTTAGAAATACAGAAAATGGAAAATATGAAAATGATACAGAATATGAAGGATACTATTTAGTTGATAGAGATACCTTATATATAATTGACGGCGATAATCAAGATGAAGTAAGAAGACAATTAGATGAATTAATAGCAGGTAAAAATATGCAAAGATATGCAGAAGATAAATATGTATTATCTACTAAAGCATTAAATTAATACTGATAAATAACTAAAAAAAAGAGGGACTTAAAAAAGTCCCTCTTTTTATTTTAAAATAAATAAAAAATTAATCATCTTCATTAGCTTGATAATTTAATTTTACCAAATAATCTATTTTATCAACAACTTTAGTAAATGGCTTTTCTACACTGATTAAAGCTCTTTCAACATCATTTCCGTCTTCATCTTCAATATATATATCATAGTAAAGTTCTTTATGATCATATTCATTTTCAAAAGTAAGTCTTATGAATATAAAATTATTAATATTAATTCTATCCATTTTAGGCTCATACTCTAAACGTTTAATTTCAGTGTTTAGTAATTCTTTTCCTAAATTCTCTACTATGATCTTATAAATAGATTCAAGCTCTTTTCTTATATAATGAACATTGTTATCAAACATTATAAAACTCCAAATAAATATATAGATTTTTCCAATATAATAAATATACCAAAATAAAATAATTTGTCAAAGAAATTTATAAATTATTATTAATATTTATCCAATATAGAAGCTACTTCCTCATCTCCTAATTCTCTAGCTATATTTGCCAAATCTTTAGCTTTTTTCTTAGCAAGATTAGGATTAGCATTATTTTCAAGCAGCATTAAAGCTGCCTCAAAATTACCATTTTCAATAGCATAAGATAGAGCTGTTTCTCCGTCTTTATCTACCATATTTACATCAGCACCATTCTCAAGTAAAATACTAATAGCCTCTATAGATATTTCTCTTCCAGCGAAAGATATTAAAGGTGTTATTCCAGATAAATTAGGTTTATTAATATTAACCGTCTTAGATAATACTTTAACTGTTTCAACATCATTCGCTAATAAAAGAGGTGTTATTCCCTCATCAGACACAGCATTAATATTAGCGCCATTATCAACTAAAAATGCCACTATGTCGGAATTAGAATTATCAGCAGCAAAGAATAAAGGAGACCATCCATAATTATTAACAGCATTAACATCTGCTTTAGCCATTACCAAAAGCTCAACTACATTGAAATTACTGTCATATATTCCTATTCCTTGTCTAGACCATATATCTGTAGCATATAAAAGTGCTGTATAATTTCTTTTGTTTTTTATATTAATATCAGCATCATTTTGTATAAGGGCATTTACTAAATCAGCATATCCATAATATGAAGCTATCATCAAAGCTGTAGTACCTTCATCAAAAGTTACACTAAGATCATATTCTGTATCTTCTGCATTTACTATATTAGTAGTTTCTGTTAAAGTATTATTTATATTGCCTGAACTAATAAGATTTTTTATTATATCTATACAAGGACTTTCTTCATATTCTGCTATAGCATCTTCTATGGATAAATCCTGAACTATATTTCCGCCTTCCATAGATGTTTCATCATTTTTAATATTTTCATCAACATTTACATTAGACTTTTGAGTGCATGATAATAGTATCAATAATAAAAATGTGCATAAAATAAATCTCATAACAGTCCCCCAATAGTTATATTTACATATTGAACTATTATCTATATATTACCATATATTATTATCAATTACAACATATTTTCTACAAAATAATTTGTATATTTATTCCAGTAGCCTTTATAAACTCTTTTATTATAATCATCTAAATTTAACTGATACATTCTAAATATAACTTTTATATTTTTAGGCTGCCATAATTCCTCATAGCTATATTGATAATGCATTCCTATTTTTTTCATTACTTCACCGCTTGCAATATTATTTATATCATGAGTAGCTGTTATATATTTTATATTATCTTTCTTTAATTCTTCTATAACTCTTCTTGAAGCCTCTGTCATTATTCCCATATTCCAATATTCTTTTTTAAGTCCATATCCAAAATCATTATTGTCATTATTGTTTTCAAGATGCACATAACCTATAGGTACATTATCTTCTTTTAAACATACTGCATATCTATAAAAGTTATGATTATCATTTGTATCTAAATAAAATTTTTGTAAATGTATTTTAGTTTCTTCCAAACTTTGAAAAGGAAACCATGGAAGGTATTTATTAACTTCTTCATCAGCTAAAATACTAAATAAAGCTTCAGCATCATTGATATTAAATTTTCTTATTATAAGTCTTTGCGTATTTAACATCTTATTTCCTTTTATGATATAAATACTAAATTAATTCTATCAGAAATGACTTTTTTGTATATACTGAAAATTTTTAAGTTTGTCAATATTTTTAATATATTGTATAATAATAATATGGATTTTAATTTAACAGACGAAGAAATAAAATTTTTGAA
>CASGDY010000040.1 GCA_949300355.1 uncultured Brachyspira sp. | reverse complement strand
TAAGAGAAATGCTAATCTTCTTATCGGACGTGAAGAAGTACAGAATATGCTTGATCTTATTAAAGATGATCATAAAGCTCTTGTATCTGAAGTACTTGCAGCCAAGCCTCATAATGAAAGTCCTCTTGGATATATACAGAAAGTATTGCAGAATCTTCTTCAAGAAGAAGTGCCTATCAGAAACAGTGTTGCTATATTAGAGGGTGTTGCTGATGCTATATCGATTATGGGAAGCGAACAGGCTACTGAACTTGTAAGAAGCAGATTGGCATCTCAAATATCTCAGATGGTTGCTGATCAGGATAGAAATATAAGAGTTATTACTTTAAGTCAGCAGCTGCAAAATAATATAGCTCAAAACCTTGCTAATACAGGTAATTTACAAGGTTCGCAGATGATAGCTATGAGTTTTGAAAGCATGCAGAACTTAATTAAAAATATAAAAGATGCAGTTAAACTTGTAAGCGATTCAGGAGTTGATGATATAGTATTTTTAACTTCTCCTATTATAAGAAGACCTTTGTATCAGTTTATAGCTAAAAATGTTGGTAAGTACAAGGTTATAGCAACTACTGAAATAGCACAGGGGTATAATGTACAGGGTATTGCTAGTATAAAATAATGAATGATGAATGCCTCATTGGGCAATTAAGATATAAATAATAATATATTACTTGGAGTTACAAGATGAAAACTATAAAAATTTTTGGAAAAAACAGAGAAGAAATTGAAAAACAGGCTAGAGATAAGTACGGTGAAAGCTATTTTATTATTAGTGTAAGAGAGAGCAAAAGAAAAAACATATTCGGAATGCTTAAAAAAGAGTTTGAAGTTTCTATCGGTATATTGGAACAATATTAATAGTGATTTAAAGAAGAAGAGAGGAGTTATAAAATGGTAGATATACGCACTATTAGAGGGAAGGATAAGACAGATGCTTTCGCTAAAGCCAGAGTTGAATACGGCGGTAACTTTGTTATTTTAACTAGTAAAGATGTAAAAGTGGGCGGTTTCTTGGGGCTTGGAATGAAAACAGAGCATGAGCTTAGAATAATGCTTAATAATTCAATTTACGATAGAAAAAATAATAATGCTGATGATGATAGAAATTCTTATTCAGAAGATGAAGATGAAATGCATAGAAGCAAGCTTTTAAGTGATAGAATAGAGATGAAAAAACATTCGTCTGAAACTATAGATGCAAGCGAAATGGCTGACAGAATAGTATCTATAACTAAAGCATTGAAAGAAAAAAGTGCAAATAGAAATAATCATTCTTCTAATAATGCATCACGTTCTGCAGTTCAGGAAAATTCTTATAGTACTGAAAATGAAAATATTCCTGAAGAATTGCTAAATGATAATAGTAGTAATAATAGTTCAAAGGTTAATGTTATTGAAGAAAAAATAGAGGATAATAATATCAGAGAAAAAAGTGCTGATAATTTTATACCGTTGCCTAATTTTAGTAATAATCAATATCCTAATTTTCAAGGTTCTACATTTGCTAATATGAGAAATCCTATGCTTTCAGATTATCCTAATAATAATAGTTTTTCTCCTATTGATAATTACAGCAATTTTACTAATAATAACAACATCCCTAACAATAATGGATTTATGAATGGCAGTATGAATAACTTTAATAATAATGTTATGTATAATAATCATACTAGCACATCTAATAATAATATTAATAACAATCAGAATAATGTTAATAGTTCTGTAGATGATAATGTAAAAAAATTAGTTCAGGAACAAATAAGAGATATTATAAAAGAATATCTAGAAACTAATATTCCTAATATAAATTTAAATAAAAATAACTCCAATAATTCTGATGATTCAAAATATCAAAATAAAACTTCTTATGCGGTTTCTTCGGAGGAAGATGAAATAAAAAATGCGATAGAAGAAATAAAAGAAACTAGAAGAGAATTAAGAGGAATCAAATCACATAAAGAAGTTAATAATGAAAATAAATTAAAAGAAAATAAAAATACTGTAAAAGATTATTTTAATAATGATGATGCGGAAGAAACAGACTATGATAATGAAGAAGATATTGAGAATAATTCTGAAGCAAATGTTTCTGACGGAATAGAAGAAAGTTTTAATTATTTAAGAGACAGAGAGTTTCCAGAAGAAATATTGCTTGAATTAAAAGAATATTTACTTACTTCAAGTAATGCAAGATTCTTCCAATCTAAAGATGTTATCAAAGAAGAAGTAGAAAAATATTTTGCTGAAAGATTGATACTTTCTAATGGTATAGAAGTTGGAACAAAGAAAAAAATCATAGTATTTGTTGGACCTACAGGTGTAGGAAAAACAACTACAATACCTAAAATAGCAGCACAGTACATGAAATCCGGTAAAAAAGTTTCTTTTGTAACTATAGATAATTACAGAATAGCTGCAGTTGATCAGCTTCAAAGATATGCAAGCATAATGAAAGTACCATTTACAAGTGCAAGCACTCCTGAAGCTTTGAGGGCAGAGATTAGAAAGTTGGATAATTCTTCATTATTATTTATAGATACTATGGGACGTTCTCCTAAATGTGCTGAAGATATAGTTGCTATGTCAAAATATTTCACTACAGTTGGAAGATTTGATATGGATATTCAGCTTGTTATGAGTGCAACAGCTAAATATAAAGATGCTTTAAAAATATTGAATGGATTTAAACCTACAAACTATAAAGGTGTGATACTTACAAAAGTTGATGAAACAGATTATTTGGCTTCTTCAATTTGTGCTATCACAAAAAAGAAACTCCCTATTACTTATATAACTCATGGACAGGGTGTTCCTAAAGATATATCTACTGCTAAAAAATATGGTTATAAAATAATAGATGGCCTATTCGGACATTAAAATAAAGTTTTAAAAAATAAAAAATAATTAGGAAATTTATAATATATTATGAAAGATCAAGCTGATGAATTAAGAAAAATGATGAGTGTAAAAGATAAACGTCCTCAGCGTATAATAAGTATAGCTAGCGGTAAGGGCGGAGTAGGCAAAACTAATATAGCAATTAATTTATCCATAGCATTGCAGCAGCTTGGACAAAATGTGATTTTAGTTGATGCAGATCTTGGACTTGGTAATGTTAATGTTATACTTGGCAATATGCCTGAATATAATTTGTATCATGTTATTAAGGGTGTTAAAAAAATACATGAAATTATACTTGAAACAGATTATGGTATAAGATATATAGCAGGAGCTTCCGGATTTTCTTCTTTGGCCAATCTTTCCGGAAGAGCTTTGACTAAATTAGTTAATAGCATGGATTCTTTGAATGATGCTGATATAATAATAGTTGATACAGGTGCCGGAATTTCTGATAATGTTTTATACTTTCTTCTGTCTTCAGATGAAAGTATAGTTGTTACAACTCCGGAACTTACAGCTATATTAGATGCTTATGGTGTTATAAAATCCATAGCACCTGAAAATGCTAATGCTGATATAAAAATATTGGTTAATAGAGTTACTAAAGCTTCTGAAGGTAAAGAGGTAAGCGATAAAATTATTATTACAAGTAAAAAGTATTTAGATATGGATGTTAAATATTTGGGACATGTTATGGAAGACAAAACAATTCCTTATGCAGTTTCCCAGCAGCTTCCATTCTATCAATATGATAATAAATGTCAGGCTTCTATGTCCATATATAATATAGCTAAAAGAATAATTGATATGGAATATGATGAGAGCAGAGAAATAAAAGGTTTCGGAGGTTTCATGGAATCTTTGTTATCTTTTGTAAGTAAAAAATGATAAGATAAATAATTAAATGTTTGCAGAGGGATTTTATGAATAATATAGTAGAAAAAGTAAAACAGTATTTTTCATCTAGTTTTGGAAAATTAGATGGCATAATATCTATTTTATCATTTATTGTAACGCTTGTTATGTCTGTTCTCTATAAAAATAGAATAGATATATCCTTACTTAAAGCATTATTGTCAGGTATTATAACTTTAGCAATATTGTTTTTAATAGGATTGTTACTAAAAAAATATTTAGGAGATGTTATAGAAAGCAGTAATGTAAGTACAAATATGGATATGGATTACAATTCTATAGATGATAATTCCATTATGAATAATATAAATAATGATTCTGCTGATAATTCAGGCAATGGTACTGATGATTTTAATCCTGATAATATTAGTATATCTCCTGATTCTATAAATCTTGACAGAAAATCTAAAGCAAGTAGTTCTGGTTCAGGCGATGATATAGGAGATATAGTTTTTGGAAAATCTCCTTCAAGCAGCAGTACAAGCTACAGCACTTCAAGCAGCAGTATGTTTCCTGATAAAAAAGTTTCTGATAATGAAATGATAAAAGAAGTTCAAGAGGATCCTGAAAAAGTTGCTAAAGCTGTTAGAACTATGATGGCTAAAGATGAAAAAGATGATAAGTAAAAAATAAAAAATTAATAGTTAGAGTGAATATTTATGAAAGACAAATATAAAATACCAAATATTACTAATGAGAATGAGTATGAATATTGGCTTAAGTTTAAAAAATCTCTTTCACCTAATATAAGAGATGCTTTTATTATTAAATATTCTCCTTTAGTGAAATATGTTGCAAGTAAGATATATGTTAATATGGAATTTCATAAACGTATTGAATTTCAGGATTTAGTAGGATTCGGTTCTTTTGCACTTATGGATGCTATTGATGAATATAATCCTAACAGAGATATTAAGTTTAAAACTTATGCTGTTGGTAGGATTAAAGATATAATAAGACAAGAGATTAGAAGATTAGATTAAAAAATATGATAAGTAAAATAATAAATAAAAAATTTAATAGTTAGAGTGAATATTATGAAGATGAATAAAAAAGACAAAGATAAAATACCAAATATTACTAATGAGAATGAGCAGGAATATTGGCTTGAGTTTAAAAAGACTCTTTCGCCTTATATAAGAGAAGCTCTAATTATTAAATATTCTCCTTTAGTAAAATATGTGGCAAGCAAGATATCTGTTAATATGGGGGCTCATAAGCATATTGAATTTCAGGATTTAGTAGGTTTCGGTTCTTTCGGACTTATGGATGCTATTGATAAATATAATCCTAACAGAGATATTAAGTTTAAAACTTATGCTGTTACTAGAATCAGAGGTGCAATATACGATGAACTTAGAAAATTAGATTATCTTCCTAGATCCATTCGTAAAGATGTTAAAGAAATAGAGAAGGCAAGAGAAATATTAGAAGCTAGATTAAGCAGAAATATAAAGCCTCAGGAAATAGCAGATATGCTTGGAATACCAATAAGCAAATACAATGAAACTATGAAAAGATATATAGAGGCTTCTCCTACCTCTTTAAGCGATGTTTGGTATGTAGGCGATGACTCTAATGAAATATCAGTAATAGATACATTGAAATCTAATGATAAAACTAATCCGGAATATTTAGCAGAGAGAGAAGATGTTAAAAATAAAATAATAGCTGCTTTAAAAAAACTTCCGGAAAAAGAACAGCAGGTTCTAATACTTTATTATTATGATGATCTTACTTTAAAAGAGATAGGCAAGGTGTTAGAGGTGTCAGAAAGCAGAATATCTCAGCTTCATACAAAAGCAATACAGCAGTTAAGATATAGTCTTTCTGAGATAAAAAAACAATTATTATAAAATAGGTGATTTTTATGAATGAATTAAAGAAAAAAATATTGCAAAGTGATTTTTATAAAAATATTTATAATAATAAAAATACTCGTTCAGTAGAATTATCAGTTGCCTCTTTAGAGAGAGGTATGCAGGAGGCTGCTGCTATATTTCAATGTCCTATTTATGAATTAAGCTATAAAGTTCTTGAAGAGGGCAGCAAAGGATTTTTCAATATAGGAGCTAAACCCTATTTAGTGAGATATACTCATATTACTTATGATAAATCTGACATGGGAATTAGAAATACTAATGCTTATGAAGATATATATGAAGGAAATGTACAGCAAAAGGTTGTATTTAATAAAGATACAGAAATAATTGTAAGGGTAAAGAGAGACGGAGTATTTTTAAAAGTTAATCCTCCTGTAGCGGATGGTAAAAAAATAGAAGATATGACTGCATTGGAAGGAAAATTAATAGATGCAGGTATAAAAGAATATGATTCTCATTTAGCTAAAAAAATGCTTCAGGAACAGACAGGACAATATGAAAAGATAGCAGAATGGGATGCATCTAAATCTGCTAATAATGCTAAAATTAGCTATACAATAACAGAAGATAAAATGCGTGCCTATGTTACAGTTACAAAGCCTGCTAAAGGCGGAAGAGAAATGGATTTACAAGATGTTAAAGAACTTCTTGAAAACAGCGGTGTAACTTTTGGTTTCCAGGAAGAAAATGTTAGTAAATGTTTAGAAGAAGGTACTTTTAATATTCCTATACTTGCCGCAGAAGGCCGTCAGCCTGTAAACGGACATAATGCTAAAATTGACTATTTAGTAAATGTAAATAAAAAAGTTATACCTAAATTTATAGGTGAAGATCAAAGTATAGATTATAAAGATTTAACTATAGTTGAGAATGTAGAGCAAGGGCAGAAATTAGCTAGAAAAACACCTGCCACAGACGGAGAAGTTGGAAGAACTGTATTAGGTGTAAAAATAGAAACTAAAAGCGGAAAAGACATTGAACTTAAAGAAGTAATTGGTGATAATGTAGAGATGTCAGAGGACGGAGAATATATAATAGCTTCTATAAGCGGACAGGTTGTACTTAAAGGAAAACTTTTAAGTGTAGAACCAATATTTGAAGTATCAGGAGATGTAGGACCTGAAACAGGAAATATTAAATTTATAGGAAGCGTTGTTGTAAAAGGAAGTGTAAGCGACAATTACTCTATTAAGGCAGAAGGTAATATTGATGTACATGGAACTGTTGGAAAATGTGACTTAGAAGCTAAGGGAGACATTATGGTTAAACTTGGTATTCAGGGAAATGAGAATAGCCATGTAAAAGCCGGAGGAGATGTTATTGCTAAATTTATACAGTTCTCTAATGTTCAGGCAGGAAATAATGTTGTAGTTACTGAGGCTATACTTAACTCCAATATTGATGCTGATAATAGAATAATACTTATAGGTAAGAGGGCTTCAGCAAGCGGAGGAAGATTAAGAGCTTTAAGAGAGGTTAATGGTAAAGTATTGGGTTCTCAGGCCGGATCTAAAACATTTATAGAAACAGGAATAAGCCCTGCAAAAAGAAGAGCTATAGATGATTTAGATAAAGAAAAAGAAGAATTAGATCTTTCTATAGAAGAAACTGAAAGAAATATAAAATCTCTTGAACAGGCAGGAAAACTTAAAAAACTTGATGATGAGAAAAAAGAACAGCTTCAAAGTTATAAAGAGCAGTTAGAACAGGCTAATACTAGAAGAGAAGAAATAGTATTGAATAGAGAAGCTTTAGTTCAGGAAATGGAAATAGAAAAAGTTGAATCTACAGTAAGTGCCGGTAAAGAAATGCTTCCAGGTGTAGAGCTTCTTATAGGAAATGCAGAGTTTTCTATAAGACAAAGTTATAAAGCTATTACATTCTTTGAACAAGATGGTATGATTCAAACTGAAAAATATAGAGGCGAACCTAAAAACGAAAAAAAGATTGATAATGATGATTAATGAATAGGATATAATATGTCTTTAAAAATAAATGATTTTTATAGAACTGCTATAGATTGTGCAATTGATGCTGATCCTAGAGGAAGAGAAACTGTAGAAAGAGAGCTTGATAGCATAAAAAAATCGTATGATAAATTAGATGATAAAAAGAAAGAATATTTTGATAAAGATACTCTTTTTAATCCATATTCAGATACTAGAATTTTAAATATTGCAGAAGATAAAGATATAAAAAAGATTCTCTGCGGTATAGATATGCAAACATCTGAATTACTTTTGGCTGATAGATTAAATGAAAAAAATTATAATATAGATTTAGTTATAACACATCATCCAAATGGATATGGATTTGTTAATTTTTATGATGTTATAGCTATGCAGGCTGATAAAAATGCTTTACATGATGTAGCTATAAATGTTTCTGAAGGGTTAACTAATAAAAGACTTAATGAAGTAAGCCGTTCAGTGTATTCTTCAAATCATTATAGAGATGTTGACTCAGCTAAACTTCTTAAATTAAATTATATGTGTATGCATACTGTTGCTGATAATTTTGTTGAATCCTTTTTAACTGAGAATATAAAAAAAGAAAATCCATATACATTATCAGATATTATTGATTTTTTATATACAATAGATGAATATAAGATATCTGCTAAAAGGTTTAATCCTCCTAAAATATTCAATGGTTCTAGTAAATCTAAAGTAGGAAAGTTCATTGTTGATATGACAGGCGGAGCTTCTTTCGATGCTGCTATGATTGAAGCTTTCTCAAAGGCTGGAGTGAGCACTATTGTTGTGATGAATATATCAGATAAACTTTTAGATGAATGCAAAAAATATTATATTAATGTTGTATGTGCCGGTCATATATCAAGCGACAGTTTAGGAATAAATTTATTATTTAAAGCTATAAAAGATAAAACTAAAGAAGATTTTGAGATTATACCTGCTTCAGGATATATTTTTGTAGAGAAATAAATATTATAAAGTGTATATAAAAAGAGAGTTGTTATGCCTAAATATATTAATGTATTATTTGATCTTGATGGAACGATTACTGATTCGGCACCAGGTATAATAAATGGTGCTTTATATGGAATAAAAAAAATAAATGAGGTATATAATTTAAATATAGATATTCCTAATAATGATACATTAAGAAAATTTATTGGACCTCCTCTTGATGTTAGTTTCAGAAAATATTGTTTAGATGATGAAAAATTATCTATTGATTTTATAAAATTTTACAGAGAAGATTATAATGGGAATGACGGTTTATTTAACTGTACACTTTATGATGGCATATATGATTTGATTAAAACTTTATCTGAAAATAATTATAAAGTTTTTCTAGCCACTGCTAAACCTAAAGAATCAGCTTTAAGAATAATTGAATATTTTTCTATGACGAAATTTTTTACTGATTTTTATGCTCCTATACTTGGAGGAAAAATTAAAAATAAATTAGATGTATTAAAAGAAGCATTGGAAAAAGAGAATTTTGATAAAGATAAAACTGTGATGATAGGTGATAGGATAGATGATATAGATGCAGCAAAAAATATAGGCATTGATTCTATTGCTGTTAAATATGGTTTTGGAAACGAAGAAGAGTTCAAAAATGCTTCTTATATAGTTAATAATACAAAAGAAATATTTGATATATTAAGTAAGTAAAATTTCTTCTAATACTTTCTGACTTTTTATTGTTCTATTTATATGATTGAATATTGATTTATTTAAGATGTATTTTACATTATCTATAGAATCATTATATATTTGTTTTAGATTTTCATTTTTTATTATTTCTATAAGAGATGTATGCTTTATTATTCTCATAAATGCTGTATCATATTCTGTTATATTTATTGAATCTTTAATTAGATTTCTGCATTTTTGGCATATTAATCCGCCTTCTAGTATAGAATAATATAATAAATCATTATTGTTTTCGCATATAGTACATTTATCCAAATGAGGGGATATCCCTGCTATATGCAAAGTTTTCATTTCAAATGCTGCCATTAAAATATTGATATAAATTTTTTTTGTTTTATCATCATTATTATAATTTTCTTCCAAACTTTCTAATGCATCTAATGTTTTTTCCATTAGAATAAAATATCTATTATCAAAGTCTTTGGCACAATATAATAATACTTCTCTTATATAGAACACAGCTAAAGATGAGTATATAGATTTCTCCAATATTTTATAATTTTTTACAATAGAAGATTCTTTCAATATTGACAGCTGATTTTCTTTTTTCTCGTATATGTTTATATTTAGTTTTGATATGCTTTCCAAATCGGATCCGAATGCTTTTGAGTTATTTTTTGCTTTATGACATATTGCCTGCATTATAGAATTACTGGTAAGAAAAGATGCTATGATGGATGATGTTTTGTATGCATTATATGATAGTATAAATGCTTCAGTATTTTTTATCAATATTATTCCTTATATATAAAATAGGGCAGGCTTTAATATGAATTAAAACCCGCCCATGCTATGCCATCAGCAGCAATTAAGCTGGACTTATAGCATTGCTTGGACAAACAGCTTCACAAGCAGCACAATCAGTGCATTTGTTTGGATCAATCACATAGATATTTCCTTCACTAATAGCATCGAATGCACACTCAGGAATGCATGATCCGCAAGCTACACAATCGTTATTTATAACACGTGGCATAATTGACCTCCATAAAATTAAACTTACTGCAATTATAACATAAATAAATAATGAAATCAATATCTATAACTTCAATGAAATGATTATTTTAAACTTTACATAATTTTTTTATTAAAGTTTTAGTTAAAATATATTGAGATTTTTACATTATAAATATACAATATAGCAACAATCAAATATATATTAGGGAGTATATATGAGTATAGGCTCTAGCAGAAGTAAATTAGAAGACGGAATAAAATTTTTTAGAAATGAAAACTATAAAGAAGCAATAGATTCTTTAGAAAAAATATTCTCAGAAAAAAATGATGTTGAATCCGGATACCATCTAGCATTAGCCTATGCACAAATTCAGGATTATGATAATACTTTGCAGGTATTTGATAAAATAATGAGAAGACTTGATAATCCTTTAAGGCTTATGCAGGCTCATATA
This sequence comes from uncultured Brachyspira sp., assembly GCA_949300355.1. Lineage (GTDB taxonomy): Bacteria > Spirochaetota > Brachyspiria > Brachyspirales > Brachyspiraceae > Brachyspira. Next base: position 6,113 of record CASGDY010000040.1, on the reverse strand, counting down.
ATAGTAGGATATATATATGCTGTTAAGGAAATGTATGATTTAGCAGAATTTGAACTTATAGATGCTTTATCTTCTGGTGTTGAAAATACTCAGATACATGCCGCTTTAGGTTATGTTTATTATAAGAAAGGAAATATCAGAAAAGCTATAGAACATTTGAGAAAAGCTGTTAATCTTGATCCAAACAGTGCAAACGCCAGAAACTCTTTAGGATTTATTTTGGCAGATACAGAAACTAATATAGAAGAAGGAATAGAAGAAATTAGAAAAGCATTAGCAATAGACCCTAATAATCCGGCTTATTTAGATTCATTAGGCTGGGCTTTCCTTAAGAAAAATGATTTTGGAAGAGCTAAAGAATTTTTAACAAAGGCTTTTGAGCTTGCTCCTACAAACAGAGATATAAAAGAACATTTATTAAAATTAGACAAGTTTTCGTATAAAAAATAATTATATAGAATAAATAGCATATAATATTATAGTAATAATTTCGGAGGTTTTATGAGATATATTATCAGCATTATATTTTTAATTTCATTATCTTTATATTCTCAAAATAATATTCAATATTTGGGCAATACTTCTCTAAGCAGAGGAGGAAAAAATATTGATATAAAAACTTCTAATGAGATATTGTCAAATGATATTATAGAAACTGAAAAAAATTCTTTCGCTGAAATCAAAATAGGAAATAAATATTATTATCTTGCTCCAAATACAAAAATTAAAGTAAGCAATAATAATGCTGTTTTAATAAACGGAGCTATGTATACTAGAAATAATGCATTTAATTCTTTAGAAGATTTTAAAAAATATGATAATGATATAAAAATATATGCAGATCCTTTTCCATTCTATGCGGGTAAAGTATCAACTATATTCATAGCTTCCAAAGATGAAGTAAAAATAGAAAACTCAAAACTTATGGGAAGTGCAAGACCTATAGTTAAGTTTTTTGAGGTAAAAAATGCTGACAGAAATATGAAAGTTTATAAAAGTGTATTCGGTATATATGTAGGTGCTCAGGATAAAAAGTATCAATTCATATCGGATATAAAATTAAAAGATAACACTTTATTGAATGTAGCAATAGATATAAAATTGGATTTCACTCCTCCGCCTCCAAAACCAAAACAAATACCTGGCGTAACTTCAACTATGAAAAATATTATAAGCAATCCTCAAAAATCTAAAGAAGAAAAGGAGTTATTAAACGGAAAAGTTTATATAACTTATACGCCTACTAATTACGCAGATAAAGTTTATATAATGCCTTCTCAAGGCAGATACTCATCAGGATTCGGAGCTTTTAGAGGATACACTAAAGACTATGCAAGATATCATCAGGGATTTGATATAGCAAATACAAACGGAACTCCTATAATGGCAGCAAATAATGGGGTTGTAAGAGTATCAAGAGAATTATTTGTAAGAGGAAACTGTGTAGTTATAGACCATGGAGAAGGGGTATACAGCTCATATTTCCATATGTCTAAATTGATAGCAAAAGAAGGACAGTATGTTAAAAAAGGAGAAGTAATAGGATTAATAGGTTCTACAGGAATGTCTACAGGTCCTCATTGTCATTGGGAAATGAGAGCAGGAAATATGACATTTGATCCTTTAAGTATTTTAGAAAAGCCCGTTTCATTTAATACTAAAATGCTTACCCAAATAAAATAAAAATTGTAACTTATAATTAGAGAGCTGATGCAGTAAATGAAAATAAAAGAGAAATCTATAATAGAATCAGGAAATATACATAAAATAGAACCTTTATTTATTAGGTATTTAACTATAATAAGTGCTTTAATTTTAATAGTTTTGTTTATATTTTTCTTTGGAACAAATAGGCTTAATGAAGAGTATAATACTGTAAATGTTTGGAGTAAAAAAACAGATTCATTAGATCCTCCATCTCATGATGAAAATTTTTATATAGATGGTATATTCAAACATAATTTTTTTACCAAGCCAGAAGGTATAATTCATTATTTTGATTTTAATGGAGATACAATATACAGCACTAATCTATCAAGAGGAGAATTAGCAACTTTAAACAATCAGAATTTTATTATATATAAAAGATATGGAAATTATATAGATGCATATAATAATATGGGCGGAATTATATGGCGTACTAATACATCTATTTACCCTGAAATAGCTCCTTATGCCGAAAGAATAATATACCATTCAAGCGACAATTCAAAGATACAGATGTTTGATTTTAATAATAACCCATTGAGCAAACATATACAATATGGAGAAATAATCACAGACGGAGCTTTTGCTTTGTATACAGGAGATTATATTGCAGGTTTTTCAAGCGGAGATATAGCATACATAAATAGAAACGGAGAATTATCTTTTGCAATATCTACAGTTCTTAGCGAAATAAATATAGTAAAATCTGTAGCAATAAGCGAATATGGAAGTTTTGCATTGGCTGTAAGCGGAATAAGACCTGAATATATTACGCTTTATGATGCTAATGGTAATACTATGTGGTATTCAGATACAGGACTCAACAGAAGAAGACATGTATCTAGTTATATAAGTGAAAAATCAATGACAGCCTTTATGCTTGCTGACAGAGATATTATATTATACTCATTAAATAAAGGTAATGAAATAAAAAGAATTAATTTAGAAAAATATGATATGCAAAATGCCATCAACATGAAATTAAATGGCGAAACTAATACTACAATTATGAGCGTTTCAAAAGATGCTAGAAGCGTAGTTTTAATATATGATAATCATACAAAAGAAATTGTATTTGAAAAATATTTAGACGGCTGGGTATACAATCTTGATATATCAAATTTGGAAAATGAATATATGATTGTAACAGACAAAATGATTTATACGTACAAGAGGGTTAAGCTATGAAAAAATATATATTATTATTATTTGTGATATCTTCATTCTTATTTGCAAGAGTTCCTATTGATCCAAACAGAATAAGAGTAACAAGCACATTCGGAGAGTTTAGAACCGATCATTTTCATAACGGAGTAGATTTCGGCGGACATAAAATGGAAATATATCCTGTAAAAGACGGAGAAATAGTTTATTATGTTGATGAAGATGAAGACCCTACCAGACCTCTTTATGGTGTAGGAAATGTACTTATGATAGAACACCCTGATAATTTAAGAAGCTATTATTATCATATAGAGCCGGGTACTATAGAAAAATCATATGCTAAAGTTACAGAAAAAGATGTTGTAGCCCTTACAGGAAACAGCGGAAGATCTGGAGGAGCACATTTACATTTAACTATAGAAAATATGAAAGAGGGATTAGTTGTAGACCCATTAGAATATTTAAGTATAGATAAAGGCTCAACTCAAGCCCCATTGATTCATGGTATATATTTAAGAACAGAAAACAGACTCATACAAATAAAAGATAAAATGCCTATGAGCTATAATGGAGAAATAAAATTATTCGTTAAAGCTTATGATTTATTAGGCGGAATACCTATGGGACTTAAAAGAGTAAAAATATTTATGAATGATGATTTAGTGAGAGATTATGATTTCACATACTTTATAAAAAGAGATAATGTATATTATATATCTCCAAATTATACTTTTGAAGAAGTGTATGGAGTGGACTCACATTTCTATAGAGGAGGAGTATTCGTTCCTAAAAGAGGAAAATACACATTTAAGGCAGAAGTTACAGATTTTGACAATAAAACTGTAGTGTTAACAAGAACTGTTAATTTCTACTAAAAGGTAAGTTATTATGAATATAGCTATAATACATACTAGATTTGCTAAATATCTTGTTTATACATTAAAAAAATTAAGAGAAACAAATAAAAATGCCAATATATTTTTGATATCTGATAGAGAATATAAAGAATATTCTAAATATTCAATTTTTGTGGATATAAAAAAAGTTACAAAAGAAGAAGCTGTAAATTTTAAAAATAAGTATATACATCTTGGAAAAAGCAATTCAAGTTATGAAATGTTTTGTATGCAAAGATGGATCATATTAAAAGATTTTATGAAAGAATATAATATTAATCAATGCTTTCATATGGATAGTGATGTATTAATATTCTCTAATTTAGATGAGGCTTTAATACCATTCTGTAAATATAATATATCATTAGCACATAATTTAGCTTTAACTATGTACATAAAGGATATACAAGTATTGGAAGAATTTTCTAAATATTTATTATTCAAATATAGCGATGAAAAAGAGTTAAATAAATTAAAGAATATGTATTATAATACGGATAGAGTAAATAATGGAGTTGCAGGAAGTATTTCAGATATGGATTTATCCAGAGAATTTTTCTCTAATTTTAATTTACCTGTTGGAAACTTATCAGAAATAGAAAATGATTCAATATTTGATTCAGCTATTGTTTATGGAGACCCATATTTTGAAATGCTAAAAAAAGAAAAATATCAAATGAAAAAAATATTTTTTGAAAATGATATTCCTTTTTGCAATCACAGTAAAGATGGAATAAATAAAAAGATAAGATTCCATTCATTACATTTTGTAGTTTGGACTAAATTATATATAAAAAGACTTGCTCATAGTAAAGATTTGAATTTCAGTCCATATTATATAAATCTGTATAGAGAGTTTACTGTATTCAAAAATAAAATAAAAAAATTATTTAATTAATTTATTAAAGATATAAAATATAATATGAATTTTAAATTAGAATCAAATTTTAAGCCTTCAGGAGATCAAGTAACAGCAATAGACTCTTTAGTTAAAGGACTTGAAAATAAAAATAAATATCAAACTCTTCTTGGAGTTACAGCAAGCGGAAAAACTTTTACTATAGCAAATGTTATAGAAAAGGCTAATAGACCTACTCTTGTAATGTCGCATAACAAAACTTTAGCGGCACAGCTTTATAGAGAATTAAAAGACTTCTTTCCAAATAATGCTGTTGAATATTTTGTTTCATATTATGATTACTATCAGCCTGAAGCTTATGTCCCAGCAAAAGATTTATATATAGACAAAGATGCTTCTGTTAATGATGAAATTGACAGATTAAGACTTAAAGCAACTACTTCGCTTCTTGAAAGACGAGATGTTATAATAGTTGCTTCAGTTTCATGTATATATGGTTTGGGTTCTCCTGAAGATTACAGAAAATTATATATTGCTATAGAGAAAGACGGTGAATATGACAGAGATGAAATAATTGAAAAATTAGTTTCAATACAATATGAAAGAGTAAAAGATGTTCTTGAAAGAGCAAGATTCAAAGTTATAGGCGATACTATAGAAATAATGAGTGCTTATTCCGATGAAGTTATACGAGTAGAATTTTTTGGAGACACTGTTGAAAGAATAATAAAAATAAATCCTATAACAAGACAGAAATTAGCAGAACAAGACAGAGTTGTAATATATCCTGCAAAGCACTTCGTTACAGGAGGCGATAAATTAGCTGCAGGTATAAAATTGATAGAAGAAGAACTTGAAGAGCAATATAATAAATTTAAATCCGAAGGAAAATTAGTAGAAGCAGAAAGAATATACGGAAGAACAAAATATGATTTAGAAATGCTTAGAGAAGTTGGATACTGTGCGGGAATAGAAAATTATTCTCGTCCATTATCTGGAAGAAAAGAAGGAGACAGACCTGCATGTTTAATAGATTATTTTCCTGATGATTTTCTAACTATAATAGATGAGTCCCATGTAAGTGTTCCGCAGATTAGAGGAATGTTTTTTGGAGACAGAAGCAGAAAAGAGACTTTAGTAAAGTACGGTTTCAGACTTCCTTCAGCTCTTGATAACAGACCTTTATACTTTGAAGAATTTGAAAAACTCACTCATGATACTATATATATTAGTGCCACACCTGCAGAATATGAATTAAAGAAAAGCAGTCAGGTTGTAGAACAAATAATTCGTCCTACAGGCTTGCTTGATCCTATAATCGAAGTATATCCTATTGACGGACAAATAGACAGAATACTTGAAGAAATAAAAAAGACTGTATCAAACAATGAAAGAATATTCATAACAACACTTACAAAAAAAATGGCTGAAGACCTTACAAAATATTTAAATGAAAATGGAGTAAGAACTCGTTATCTTCATTCAGA
>CASGDY010000039.1 GCA_949300355.1 uncultured Brachyspira sp. | reverse complement strand
ACATTTCAAACAAAACTTAATAATATTTTATGCCATTAATAAATAAAAATTACATTCATAAATAATCCAAATTTGACAAAATATAGTTGTTTAAGTATAATATATCCGTTCCAACTTTTCCTACATAGAATCTATGAAAAGTAAGAAATATTGCCAAAAGCAATGTAACAACCCAGCTTCTATCTAAAATTTATATATGTTCTGCTCAAAATAGTTTACATTTTTAGTATATTTTAATTATAAAAAGAAAAGTATTTATATAATGAAAGGCTGACATATGAAATAATGACAGCCTTAAAAATCAAAAACAAATAATTAATTAAATCAATTTAATGATTTTAATTCTTCAACTTCTTTAGCAAATAATTTCAAAGCACTTTCCACAACTTCAGGCTTAGTCATATCAACACCTGCAACTTTTAAATTCTCTATAGGAGTTCTGCTTCCACCGCTTTTTAAGAATTTCAAATAATTATCTCTGTTTGTATAATCTCCTTTAACATTTCCTTCAAGTACTCCATTAGATAAAGCAACAGCAGCAGACATACCTGTAGCATATTTATAAACATAGAATGAACGATAGAAATGAGGTATTCTCAAAGCCTCTAAATCACTTGTCTCTTCAAGTACAGCTTTATCTCCGAAATATTTTTTAAGTAAATCTCTATAAACATTTCTTATAAGTTCTAATGTTGTTGGATTTCCTTCTTCTGCTTCTTTATGAATAATATGCTCGAACTCTGCGAACATAGTTTGTCTGAATACTGTAGCAACAAAGCCGTTTATATCTTTATTAAGCAAAAATGCTTTAACTTCTTTTTTACTTTCATTTTGCATAAAATAATTGAATAAAAGTTTTTCATTGAATGTAGATGCCACTTCAGCTTCAAATATACTATAATCATGATGTTGGAAAGGATTATTTTTTCTGCTGTAATAGCTATGCATACTATGTCCTGCCTCATGTGCTAATGTGAATACTGATTCAACGCTTTCATTTCTGAAGTTCATAAGTATATAAGGCTCTGATGTATAGCAGCCTGCAGAAAATGCACCGCTTGTTTTACCTTTATTTTCGTATTTATCTACCCATCTTGAATTAAGTCCTTTTGTGAGAGTTGATACATATTCTTCGCCTAAAGGAGATAATGCTTTGCTTAAAACTTCTATAGCCTCATCAAATGTATGATGTATTTTTACGTCTTTAACAACAGGAGCATATTTATCGTATTGTCTAAAATCGTTAATTCCTAATTTGCCTGCACAGTACTCATAATAGCTATGTAAAGCAGGCAAGGCATTATGCACACTTTGAATTAAACTATCATAAACGTTTACTGGTATATCATCGCCGAATAATTCCATTTCACGTACACTGTTATAATTTCTTATTTTTGCATCGAATATATCCTGTTTTATTTGACTTGCATAAAGTTCTGCTAATGTATTTTTATGTTTGTCATATTCTTTATAGAATTGATTATAGCTGTTCTTTCTTAATTCTCTGTCTTGGCTTTCCTGAAAACTTGAGAATGTTGCATGAGTTAATGTTGTTTTCTCTCCATTATGTTCCAATACTCCAAAATCTAAATCAGCATCATTTAAAGTATCGAATACATTTGAAGCAGTTGAAGCTAATTCTCCCTGCAATGCTAATATTCTTTCCTCTTTTTCTGATAATGTATGAGGCTTGTATTTTAGTATATTTCTTAAATAAATTAAATAATCTTTCAATACATCGTCTTTTAAAAAACTATTCATCTTTTCATCATCAATGCTCATTAATTCTGGATCAAAATAACTTAAATTTGCAGAGAATTCAGAAGCTAATTTTGAAAATCTAGCAATTTTTATATTAGAATCATTATTAGTTAAATCTTCTGTTTGTTTTAGAAAAGCATAAGAACCTAATTTGTCTAATATAATAGAAGCATTCATTATAGAATCTAATATATTTTTTAATTCAGCGGCTGATTTTGATAAATTTCCTTTGAACTTGCTTACTTCTTTTGAAAACTCTTCCATTGATTTAAAATCTTTTTCAAACTCTTCATCATTTTTATATAATAAAGTTAAATCCCAAGTATCTTCTATTTTTACATCTTTTCTTTCTATTAAAGTATTTGATTTATTTTCATTACTCATATGATATTCACTCCTTAATATTTTTTTATAAAAACATATCTAACTAATATTTGTAAATTATAACATAATATATCATTTTACAAAATAAAAAATAAATATATTATATAATAGTATAGAATATTTATTTTGGGAATATTATTTTGAAGCATCATATTATTTTTAATGAAAAAACAACTGAAGAGCAAATTAAAGTAATAAATGAAATTATAAAAAATAATAAATTATCTAAATTAAATAATGAATTAGAAAAAATATTGTATAGTGAGTTAAAAGCCAGAAATGAAATAAGAGAAATATCGGTTGGAGGTTTTGTAGATGAAAAACATTTATATATTTTTCTAAATAAAACTTTCATTACTAAAGTAGTGAGGAATTATAATAATGTAAAATATATAGAAGTTAATGATATACATTATTGGAAAGCAGAATATACAGATTTAGTAAATAAGCAAACTATAGCTTGTTTTTTTAATAGTTAGAATTATACGAAGGAGATTCATAAATGGAAAATTTAAATTTGAATGATATTGAACAGATAATGACATTTTATTTGATATTCAATTTCGTTATATTTGCATGTATTATATATATTATAATATCTTTAATATTTAGACTATTACCAAAAAATAAAAAACAAGAAGAACAAAGTAAAGATAATAAGAAAAATAAATCTATAAAGAAAAAGAAAAAGAAAGATATTATAGATTTATTTTGGACAGAAGATAAAGACAGTAAAACTAAGACAACTATTAAAAGAAGTGTTTTTATAATATTCATTGCTTTTACATTGTATTATATATTTAATTCTATAAATTTTATCATAGCTAATATTGATGTAGTAAAAAAAGTTTTGAAAATAGAATGATTTTTATATATAGCAGTATTTATTTTAATTTGTTATATATTATAATATGAGATAAGTAAATATTGGAGGCAATGTATGAAAAGAGGTTTTATCATAATGAGTATTTTTTTGTCAGCATTAATAACAAACGTATCATGCAGTTCCAGCAATAGAGATAGAGTTTATCCGGAAGGGGAAGTTAATTTCACAATAGTTCAGACAACAGATATTCATGGAATGATTTTTCCATATAATTTTATTACTGACAAAGAAGAAGATACTTCTATGGCACATGTATATTCATATTTAAAACAATTAAAAAATGAAGGTAAGACCGTTTTGTTATTAGATAATGGAGATTCTTTACAAGGTCAGCCTACAGTTTATTATTATAATTTTGTAGCAATTAATGAACCTCATATATGGTCAGAAGTTTTAAACTATATGGATTATGATGTTATAGGAGTTGGAAACCATGATGTGGAGGCTGGACATAGCGTTTATGATAAACTTGCAAAAGAATTGAAAGCCCCTTTGATATCCGCCAATTTAATAGATGAAAAAACTAAAGAGCCTTATTTTAAACCTTATACTATAGTAGAAAAGAATGGTGTAAAAATAGCAGTACTTGGACTTATAGAACCTGCGATAGACAGACAGCTGCCAAAAGTTTTATATGAAGGATTAGCTGCTGAAGATATGGTGGAATCTGCTAAAAAGTGGATTAAAGTTATAAAAGATAAAGAAAAACCTGATATGATTATAGGTTTATTTCATGCTGGAGCTAATTATACAGATGATAAAGAAACATATAAAAATGAAAATGCAAGTCAATTAGTAGCAGAGCAGGTTGATGGTTTCGATATTATATTTGTAGGACATGATCATCAAGGCTGGAGCAGATTGGGTTATGATGAAACTTCAAAGCAAAAAACTAAAGAAGTTAAAAGTCCTAGCGGTAAAATAGTACCTATATATGGAGGAGTTAATTCTGCTAGATATATAGCTTCTGTTGATGTTGCCATGAGTTATGATAAAACTAATAAAACTTGGGATATAAAATTTAATGGTAATTTATTAGAACCTTCTCAATTTGAAGCGGATAAAGAATTTTTAGAAAAGTTTGCTGATGCAAGAGCTAATATAGAAAAATGGGTTAGCAGAGATATAGGTAATTTAAATACTAAATTAGTTTCAGATGAGGCCATATTCGGTGATAGTTATTTTTTAAGTTTAATACATAAATTGCAGTTTACAATAGCAGAAAAAGAGCTCGGTGAAAAAGCTGATATTTCTTTTGCTGCTCCTTTAAGTAAGGACGCCGTTTTAAATAATGGTACAATAAAAGTAAAAGATATGTTCAATTTATATCCTTATGAGAATTTCTTTTATGTTATGAAACTTACAGGAAAGCAAATTAAAGATGCTATGGAATACTCTTATGGAAGATGGTTTAATACTATGAATAATATTAATGACCATTTAATAGCCTTTAAGAAAGATGCTAACGGAGAATTAATATTTAATAATAGATATAATTCTTATGATACAGTAACACCTTCATATAATTATGAAAGTGTTGCGGGATTAAATTATACAGTTGATGTAACTAAACCTAATGGTGAAAAAGTTATAATAGAATCTCTTTCTGACGGAACACCTTTTGAATTAGATAAAGAATATAAAGTTGCTATTAATTCTTACAGAGGAAGCGGCGGCGGCGGACATCTTACTCAAGGTGCAGGAATAGATTTAAAAACATTACAAAATATGGATTTAGTATTGAAATCTACCGATAAGGATTTGAGATACTATATAATAAATTGGTTTGAAGAACAAAGTAGCCCTATAACAGTAGAAAAACTTAATAATTGGAAAGTTGTTCCTGAAGATTATGTTCAGGCTGGAAAACAAAAAGATTATAAGCTTCTATATCCTGACAATTAATAAAATATTGATTAAATAAAATTTTACTTAATATATAAATTAAGCCTGTTTAAATAATAATTAAGCAGGCTTTTTTATTTAATTTTATTATAAAATTTCTTATTGCAAATTATTAATCTAAATATTAAAATACAGGATAAAATTAAATATAGGTTTTATAAATTATGAAAATAGCTATTCTAGGCGGTAGTTTCGATCCTCCTCATTTAGGACATTTAATATTAGCTGATACAGTTATAACAAATTGCAATTACGATAAAATAATTTTTATACCTGCAAAAATTCCTCCTCATAAGAATATAAGCGGTGAAGTATCAAATGAGGACAGACTAAATATGCTTAAACTTTCCATAGAAAGTGATGAAAGATTTTTATTAGATGAATATGAACTTAATAATGATGGTGTTTCATATACTATCAATACATTAAATTATCTATATAAAAATTATGATATTGAAGGAAAAATCGGACTTATAATAGGAGCTGATTTGATAAAAGATTTTGATAAATGGAGAGAGCCTGAAAAAATAGCTGAAATATCTAATATAACCGTTGTAAATAGAGAAGATGATAAAAATCTATATAAAGAAAATATTGATAAATATAATATTAAAGTAATAATGGCTCCTCGTATAGATATATCATCAAGCCTTATCAGAAATAGAATAAAAGAAAAAAAAGGATTTAGATATTTTGTTAAAGAAAAAGTTTATGATTATATAGTTTCAAAAAAATTATATTTATAAATTTGTAAAATTGAAAATAGGAAAAATAAAATGAAGAATATAAAATTGATATTGATAATTATTTTTATTTTTATAGGAAGTCTTTATTCTAAGGAAATGTATCTTCTTAGCGGCCCTACAGGAATAGGCGGTTTAAAAATGATGAAAGATTATAAGGGAGTAAATATTCACTTTGTAAATGCTCCTAATAATATGCTTTCATTGATAGTGAAAGGGGAGGCCGATATAGCTGCAATTCCTGCTAATATGGCGGCTATAATTTTTAACAGACAATTAGATTATAAAGTTATTGCTGTAATATCAGAAACTAAACTTTTTATAGTGTCTGCTGATAAAAAAATACAAACTATAAATGATATAAAAAATAAAACAGTATACTGCGGTACTAAATTGGCAGCTCCTGATTTAATGCTTCAATATTTAATATCAAAAGAAAATCTGCCTAAAGTTAATATTAATTATTCTTTGAGTAATCCTGATTTAGCAAAAGCAGTTGCATCAAAAAATGCAGATATTGCAATATTGCCTGAACCTTTTGTATCTTCTGCTATGCTTGAAAATAAAGATGTTCATATAGTTGTTGAAATGTCTAAATATGTTGAGAATTATCCTGTAGCTGTACTCATTGCTAAAAATACTTTTATTAATCATAATAGAGCATTAGTTCAGGAAGTTTTAAAAGAATATAAGAATTCCACTGATTATATAATAAATAATAAAAATGAAATAGAAACTTTGATAAAAGATTCATCTATGGTAATTAATGCTAAGGCTGCTGTTTATGGTATAAATAGAATGGGACTTACTTTTTACAGCGGTGAAAAAATGAAATTTGCTTTGAATAGTTATTATAATTTTTTATATAACTTTGATAAGAAGTTAATAGGAAATAAAATACCTTCAAATGAATTCTATTATATAGAAAAATAATATATTGCTGCATAATACAATTAAAATATAAATTTATTTTTATTATGCAGCATATTATAATTATTTATTTTTTAATTCATCTAAATATCCGGAAGATTCTAATTTCTGTTTGAACTCTTCTTCAGATAAGATATTTTTTATTCCTATTACTTTAGTTCCGTTTTTTTCGGTATGTTTGAAATCATCAATAAAATTATTAGGACAGAAAATTAAATCATAATCTCCTGTTTTACAATGATTCATATCACAATGGTCAATTGATAAATTTTCTATTCCTAATTTTATCAAAGCCATTTGAGCTTTTTCTTTCATCATTAAACTAATACCTGTTCCATTGGCACAAACTACTAATACTTTTAACATGATTAACTCCTAATTATTAGAATTTTTCATTAATTCATCTATGTATTTAACTATATCAAATCCTGCATTTAATGCCTTAGCAATAGAGCCGCCTGATTTATATAATATATCTCCTGCTATAAATAGATTTTTAACAGAACTTTCATGATTTTCATTAACTATAGGCACACCATTCTCATCTAATTGTATATTACATTTCTTTAAGAAATCTACAGGAGCAACACCGCCTAATGCATATATTACTCTGTCATAAGTATCTTCTGTACCATCAGTATAATGTACTAATACTTTTCCTTCTTTATTTTCTATTGAAGTTATATCAATTCCTAGTTTTGGCTTTACTTTTCCGTTCGCTATATCTTCTTTAATAGTTTCTAAATTCTTTTCATTTGGTCTTGTAAATTCAGCTTTTCTATAGTTTATTGTAACATCATTATCTTTACCTAACAAATAAGCATATTCAACAGCTGAATTACCTCCTCCTACTACCAATACTTTTTCATTTTCTTTACATTTATAAATATTGAAATTTACTACATTATTTAAGCTGGCAGGTATAGGATAATCAGGTTTATTAGGTCTGCCCATTTTACCAATAGAAACTACAACATGCTTTGATAAATATTTTTTATTATCAGTAGTATTTACTTCTAAATATTCTCCGTTTTTCTGAATAGATTCAACTTCAGTATTAAACATAGCTTCTATATAGTTTCCGAATAAGTACTCGCTGAATAAATCTAACACGTCGCCTTTTGTTGCAGTTTCAAATTTTATGTTTCCTTTTAAATCTAGGGCTTCACCTTTATAATCTTTATCAACTCTTTTATCATCTTTATAGAATTTTCTAATAGTTGTGGAGTGATTATCTCCTTTTTCTATTAAAAGAACTTTTTTCATTTCTAATATAGCAGCCTCAACGGAAGCAGCAATTCCTCCAGGACCGCCTCCAACAATAATTAAATCATATTTATTATCCATAATTGTCTCCTTTTTTAATTATAATTAACCTATATTTGAAATAGAGATATTTAAGAAAAATACAAATATGGAATTAAAAGATATAATTAAACATCTAAATTTTTAACATATCTTGCATTAGATTCAATAAAATCTCTTCTAGGTTTTACTTCATCGCCCATAAGCATAGAGAATAATTGGTCAGCTTTCTCTGCATCCTCTGTTAATACCTGATACATAAGTCTAGTTTCTGGGTTCATAGTAGTTTCCCATAATTGGTCGGCATTCATTTCCCCCAAACCTTTGTATCTTTGTATATCATATTTTTTATCTTTATTTTCAGCCAATATTTTATCTCTCTGCTCATCTGAATAAGCATAAACAAAATTTTTCTTGTCGAAACTTATTTTATACAATGGCGGAACAGCTATAAATATATGCCCTAAATCTATTAAAGGACGCATATATCTGAAGAAGAATGTTAAAAGTAAAGTTCTTATATGCGAACCGTCAATATCAGCATCAGCCATTATAATAACTCTGCCGTATCTTATTTTTGATATATCAAAAGATGAACCTACACCGCATCCTAATGCAGCTATTATAGGCTTTAAACTTTCATTATCTATAATTTTATCAAGTCTTGCTTTTTCAACATTTAAAACTTTACCTCTGAGCGGCAAAATAGCTTGGAAATGTCTGTCCCTTCCGCCTTTAGCAGTACCGCCTGCAGAGTCTCCCTCTACAAGATATACTTCGCATTTATCTACTTCCTGTTCCGAACAGTCAGCCAATTTTCCAGGCAATGAATCGCTTTCTAATGCATTTTTTCTTCTGGCTAAATCTCTTGCTTTTCTAGCAGCTTCTCTAGCCTGTGCTGCAGATATTATTTTTTCTAATATAGCTTTTATAACTTTAGGATTCTGCGAAAAATAATCATTTAATCCTTCAACTACAAGTTTTTCTGTTACTGCTCTTACTTCTGTATTACCTAATTTAGTTTTTGTCTGTCCTTCAAATTGAGGATTAGGAATTTTTACAGATACTACAGCAACTAAACCTTCTCTTGTATCTTCTCCCATAAATGTTATTTTGCTTTTTTTATCCAATTCAAGCTTTTTAGCAAAATCAGTATATACTCTAGTTAAAGCAGTTCTAAACCCAACTAAATGAGTACCGCCTTCAGTAGTATTAATATTGTTACAATATGTGAATATATTTTCATTATATGCATCAACATACTGCATAGCTACTTCTACATCTGTTTTGTCTTCATTTTTATGAAGATAAATAGGCTTATCATGCAATGGTTTTTTATTTTCATTAAGGTGTGTTATGAACATTTCTATACCGCCCTCATAATAAAACTCATTGCTTACAACTTCTGCTTCTCTTTCATCTATAAGAGTAATTTTTATTCCTCTATTTAAGAAAGCTAATTCTCTGAGTCTGTTAGCTAATATTTTATAGTCATATATTGTTGTTTCAAATATTTCATCATCAGCTTTAAATGTTACGGTAGTTCCTGTTTTTTTACTTGTTCCTACTTCTTTAACAGGTTCTTCAGGAATACCTCTATGATAAACTTGTTTATATAATTTACCGTCTTTATTAACTTCAGCTATTAACTCTGTACTTAAAGCATTAACTACTGATACGCCAACACCATGCAAACCGCCTGATACTTTATATGTTTCATTATCAAATTTACCGCCTGCATGCAGTTTAGTCATAACAACTTCTAAAGCAGAAATTTTAAGTTTCGGATGCATATCAACAGGTATACCCCTTCCGTCATCTTCAACTTGTATTATATTGCCTTTCTTTATAGTAACAGTTATATTCTTACAATATCCTGCCATAGCTTCATCTATACTATTGTCTACAACCTCATATACTAAGTGATGCAAACCTTGAGCACCTGTAGAACCGATATACATACCAGGACGTTTTCTAACAGGGTCTAATCCTTCTAAAACTTGAATGTTCTTCGAGCTATATGTTTTTTCTGCAGCCATATTTGTAATTTTCCTCTTATTTTATTTTCAAATTTTAATGTGTATATTATACAATGAATAGTTAAATATTACAAACTAAAATTACAGTGTTTTTATTAAAATTAATATTCTTAATATAAACTATAAAAATTCAAATAAACATAAATAGTTATTTTATGTTGTTAAAATATTATTTTCATATGGTAAAATCTATTTTTATATTGACAACAGTAATTTTATTTATTATACTTATATATAAAAAAATGGTTCGGAGTTTAAAATGTTTAAAAAAAATTTATTTGTTATTATATTCACATTACTATTTATGATATCATGTAATAAGTCTAATAATAGTACTTATTTAACAGAAGATGGTGTAGAATTACCAGTATTAAGAGTAGCATCAATGCCTAGTATAACATGTTTGGCTACATATTATGTTGAAAAAAATAAGCTTGATGAAAAAAATGGATTTAAAATGGAAGTTATTATGTTTGATACAGGTGCTCCTATGAATGAAGCTCTTGCCGCTGATTTATGGGATGTAGGTGCTATGGGCGGTGCTGCTGTAACAGGAGTTGCTAATTACAATGAAATGATAATAGGTGAAATATTAGAATCTATAGATGGACAAGGAATATTTGTTAGACCAGATAGTCCTATAGCACAGGATAAAGGTTATAATAAAGATTTCACTAATGTATTAGGAAGTCCTAATACTGTAAAAGGTATTACAGTATTAGCTCCAGTTGGTACAGCACAGC
This sequence comes from uncultured Brachyspira sp., assembly GCA_949300355.1. Lineage (GTDB taxonomy): Bacteria > Spirochaetota > Brachyspiria > Brachyspirales > Brachyspiraceae > Brachyspira. The sequence goes on along the minus strand of CASGDY010000039.1, from coordinate 9,948 downwards.
ATTTTACAATTTTAAAATGGTTGGATAAAATAGGATTAAAACCTACTGATGTTAATATAGTTAATATGGATTCTGTTCAAGCATATCAAGCTCTTCAATCTAAACGTTGCGATGCTGTTTCTTTAAATGTTCCAACATTTTTTAATGCTATCAATGATGGAATGGTTCAAGTTGCTAATCTTGCAGATTTGGGAACACGTTATGTAGAAATGATAGTTGCTAATAGCAAATCTATTGAATCTAAAAAAGATTTAATTCAGAAATATGTAGACACTATTTTAGAAGCATCAGAAGCTATAAAAAATGATCAAGAAATGGCAGCAGATCTATTTATGGAATTCTTAAAAAATAATGGAATGGAAGTAACTAGAGAAGATTGTGTTGCTGATTTGAAAAGAGCTAATTTCTTAACAAAGGAAGATTTTAAAGGAAGAAAAATAGGTAATTTTGCAGTAGAATTAGGTAAATTTTATATAGAACAAGGTCAGTTGGATGCAAGTGCTCAAGAAAAATTTGATAATAATATAATAGATACATTTATTAAAGCTTATCAATAAAATATATTTTTACAAATTATTATAATATATTTGATATTATTTTTTTATTATTAGAAATAAGTGTATATTTTATATATTTGGGTTGGGTTATTTATTATGAAAAAATTTTTGAAAAAAAATAAGTATAAATTAATATCTGTTTCATCTTTCTTGGTGGTTTTTCTTATATGGGAAATAGCAACAGATGTTTTACATTTAATTAGTCCTATGATGCTTCCAAGCCCTATTAAAATTTTAAATACTTTTATATATAAACTAACAGGCGGTGTAAATCCAGACGGAGCAACTTTGTTTGAGAATATATGGGCAAGTTTAAAAATAGCTTTGGGCGGATATTTTGTTGGAGTTGTAATAGGAGTACCTCTTGGCATAGCAATGGCTTGGAGTACAAAATTTGAATTATTTGTAAGACCTTTTTTTGATATTATTAGACCAATTCCTGCTTTAGCATGGATACCATTGATGATTTTATGGCTTGGTATTGGATATGCTTCCAAAGTAGGTATAATATTTTTTGCTGCTTTTATTAGTGCTACTGTCAATTCATATGCCGGAATAAAAAGAACTAGTCAGGTTCATTTATGGGTTGCTAAAACTTTTGGGGCTACTAATAGACAATTATTATTTAAAGTTGCCATTCCTACCGCATTGCCTATGATATTTACTGGTTTAAGATTGGCATTGGGATCTTCTTGGGTAGCACTTGTGGCAGCAGAACTATTAGCAGCTAGAAGAGGTCTTGGATTTATGATTCAAATGGCTCGTATGTTAGGAAGACCTGATGTAATAATAGTAGGTATGTTAACTATTGGTTTTATAGGGTTACTGTTGAATTATATTTTAGAAAAACTGCAGAATAAATTTGTTTTAGGATCGAAAAAATGAGTGATTTTGTTAATAAAAAAAATATGAAATTAACTAAAGTAGCATATACAATTGTTTCATTTATATTTATAATAGTTATTTGGGAATTAATAGCTAGATTTACAAGTGCCTCTATTTTTTTACCATCAGCTAGTGTAGTATTAACTGCTTTTTTTAGAAGTTTTGTAGTTCCTATAGGTAAATATACCATGATATTCCATATATTAATAAGTTTATATAGGGTTATGGTTGCTTTTTCTATTGCTACATTAGTTGGAATTATGCTTGGAGTAGCTACAGGATATTCACGTTTATTAGAAGCTATTATAAAACCTTTATTTGAATTTATAAGACCTATACCTCCTATAGCATGGATACCATTATCCATTTTATGGTTTGGGTTAGGTGATCAAAGTAAATTTTTTATAATATTTTTAGGATGTTTTTCATTTATAACAGTAAATACGTATGATGGTGCTAAGAATGTTGATCCTGAACTTATAGGAGCAGCAAGAATGTTAGGAGCTAATGAAAGACAAGTATTTTTTGAAGTTGTTTTACCATCTTCTATCCCATATATATTTGCAGGTCTTCAAATAGCTGTAACTGCTGGTTGGAGTGCCGTAGTAGGTGCCGAGATGGTGAGATCAGATGAAGGTGTTGGCTGGATAATTATTAGAGGAATGAATATTGGTAATACTGTTCAGATAATGATAGGAATGGTAGCTATAGGAATAGTTGGATTTATACTTGCAAATTTAACTAGTTATATTGAAAGGAGATTATGTGCATGGAACGAACAAAGAGTAGCTTAAATGAGGAAATAGTATTAAAATGTTCCCATGTCGGACGAATATTTGAAAGCAATAATGGAAAGGAAAAAAATGAAGTTTTAGCAGATATAGATTTTGATGTTAAAGAAAATGAATTTTTGGTTGTTTTTGGTGCTGGTCAATGCGGTAAAACAACATTGTTAAATATATTAGCTGGATTGGATATGCCTACTTCTGGGGTTGTATTTTCAAATGGTAAAAAAGTAGTAGGACCTTCTCCTGAAAGAGGAGTTGTGTTTCAAAAAACCTCTTTATTTCCATGGCTAACAGTTGAAGATAATGTTGGGTTTGGTCCTAAAATGAAACATATGAAAAAATCTGAAAGAAGCCAGGTTATAAAAAAGTATTTAGATTTGGTTGGATTGACTAATTTTGAAAAAAATTATCCTAGTCAATTATCTGGAGGAATGAGACAGCGGGTTGGTATTGCCAGAGCTTATGCTAATCATCCAAAAATTATGTTTATGGATGAGCCTTTCGGACATCTTGATGCACAAACAAGATATATGATGGAAGAAGAATTGCAAAGAATATGGGAAAAGGAAAGAAGAACAGTAATTTTTGTAACTAATAATATAGAAGAAGCATTATTTCTTGCTGATAGGATAATTTTATTGACAAATTGTCCTACTCGTATAAAAAAAGAATATATAATCAATATGCCTCATCCAAGAGATTATACTGATTCAGAATTTTTAAACTTAAGAGAAGAAATTACTAATAATATGGATTTTGTATTGTAAAGGGGTATAATATGCAAGATAAGGTTCAAGTGATAAATTTGACAAAAAAATTTGGGGATTTACTAGTTTTAAATAATATATCTTTTAATGTTAAATCTGGAGAATTTTTATGTATTGTTGGTCCTACAGGATGTGGTAAAACAACTTTTTTAAATAGTTTAACTAAATTGTATGAACCTTCTAGCGGAGAAATACTTTTAGATGGAGAGCCTGTTAACTTAAAAAAACATAATATTGCATATATTTTCCAAGAATATTCTACTATGCCATGGCTTACTGTAAAGGAAAATGTAAGATTTGGATTAGATATAAAAGGGGTAGATAAAAACAAGTCTAAAGAATTAGTAGATGAGTATTTAAATATTGTTGGACTTACTAAGTACAAAGATTATTATCCTAGACAATTATCGGCAAGTATGCTGCAACGTGTAGTTATTGCTAGAGCTTTTGTTACTCAGCCGGATTTATTATTGATGGATGAACCTTATGGTCAATTGGATATACAATTAAGGTACCATTTAGAGGATGAACTTATTAATTTGTGGCAAAAAACTGGTGTAACAGTAATATTTATAACTCATAATATTGAAGAAGCTGTTTATATGGGAGAAAGAATTCTAGTTCTTACAAATAAACCTACTACTATAAAGTGCGAGATAGATAATAATCTTCCGCGTCCTAGAAATATTTCTAGCACAGATTTTGTAGAATTAAGAAATGAGGTTACTAATTTAATAAAATGGTGGTAAAATATGAAACCTAATATAGTATTTATAATATCAGATGATCAAGGTGTATGGGCTAATGGATGCTATGGTAATAGTGAGATAATTACACCAAATATAGATAAATTATCTTCTGAGGGAATGAGGTTTAATAACTTTTTTTGTGCTTCCCCTGTATGTTCTCCAGCAAGGGCATCTCTTTTAACAGGTTGTATACCATCTCAGCATGGAATTCATGATTGGTTAAGAGATGATGATGATTATCAAGCATCTATAGAATATTTAGCAAATAGCCATTCATATACTAAAATATTATCTGAAAATGGATATGAATGTGCTTTATCTGGAAAATGGCATATGGGAGCTTCCTATAAAAAGCAGCATGGATTTAATCATTGGTATTCTCATAAATCTGGTGGAGGTCCATATTTTGGTGCTCCAATGTATAGAGATTCTAAACTATATACAGAGGAAAGATATATTACAGAAGCTATTACTGATGATGCTTTAGAATATTTAGAAAGCAAAAAAAATTCTGAAACTCCATTCTATTTACATGTTGCTTATACTGCACCGCATTCCCCTTGGATAAATAATCATCCCAAAAAATATACAGAATTATATAATAATTGTAATTTTGATTCTGTTCCTCATTTGCCTAAAAATCCAAATAGTATATATTTAACTGATGAAGTTTTAAAAAATGAAAGAGATAATTTGATAGGATATTATGCCGCTGTTACCGCTATGGATGAAGGTATAGGCAAAATATTAAATAAACTTGATGAAATGAGTATTACTGATAATACATTAATAATATTTACTTCAGATAATGGTTTCAGCTGCGGGCATCATGGTTTTTGGGGCAAGGGAAATGCTACTTTTCCTATAAATATGTACGAAGAATCTGTTAAAGTTCCATTTATTATCAAGCATAATAAAATTATACCGGCAAATACAGTTTGTGATGAGCTTGTATCTGCTTATGATTTTATGCCTACATTGCTTGAATATTTGGATATAAAATATTCAGATAATGTTCCAAGACCTGGTATATCTTTTTATAATTTCTTAAAAGGCGAAACCTCAAATGAAAATAGAAATATATTTGTTTTAGATGAATATGGTCCAAATAGAATGATAAGAGATAATAGATATAAATATATATGCAGATATCCTTATGGACCAAATGAATTATATGATTTATTAAATGATCCGCATGAATATAATAATTTATTAAAAGATAGTAATATTGATACGGATAAAATAGAAACTCATATGAGAAAAGAATTAGACGAGTGGTTCTTTAAATATGTAGATCCTAAAATTGATGGTGCTAAAGAATCTGTATTTGGATGCGGACAAATAGGTTTGGCTGGTTTATATGGAAATGGAAAAGCTGCTTATAGTTGCGATGAATATATAAAAGAACATAAAAATTATTCATTATATAATGATTCATTTTAATTTTGTTAATATTGTTTTTAATAAATGATTTCTATTACATTTTTTATATGCAGCAATTAAAGAATGTAATAGAAATAAATATAAATCTATATTTTTAACTTTTATAATTGTTTAAATTATTAAATATTTTATCATTTAAAATAATTTATATTTATGAATTTAATTTCAAATATAAGATTAAATAATTGACAAACATTTCAATATATACTATATTATTATACTAATATGAATAATAATTATGCAAAAGAAATAGACAATGTATTTTCCATAGATGCAATTAATTATATGAGAAAGGCAATCGTAGATGCTTATGGAAATGAAGTATATTTTGGAATAAATTTTAATGCTTACGGTATATTAGATTATATAGAAGTAATGGCTAGAGGAAACAAAGATTCAGTTCCTGCTATAATATCATTGTCATTGGAATTTGATGCCGTTATTCATAATCACCCTTCCGGACAATTAACACCTTCAAGAGCAGACTTAGCAATAGCAAGCGAACTTGGCAACAATGCCGGTGTAGGTTTTTATATAGTAAATAATGATGTTGATGATTATTATGAAGTTGTAAAGCCTATAAAATCAGAAAATATAAAAACGATAGATGCTCCTGAAGCTTTATATATGTTTACAGAAAATGGGCTTTTAAGTCAATTATTAAAAAAGTACGAATACAGACAGGAACAGACGGAACTTGTTGAGGCTACTATAGAAGCGTTTAACAATAATAAACATTTAATATCTGAAGCCGGAACGGGAATAGGAAAATCTTTTGCATATTTAATACCTGCTTTATTATGGCTAAAAGAAAATAAAACTAGAATAGTAATTTCTACTAATACAATAAATCTTCAGGAACAAATTATTTCAAAGGATATACCTTCTATTATAGGAGGGATTGCCCCAAGCGTAAAATATGCTTTGGTAAAAGGAAGAAATAATTATGTATGTATCAAAAAAGTTAAAGACGGTTTAAATGATCATGATAAATTTGATTTTGAAGAGCAGATAAATTTCTTTGAGGATATAGACCATTGGCTTAATATAACTAAAGACGGTTCCATAACAGATTTAGGATACAAACCTAAAGGCGAATTATGGGAAATGGTTTGCTGCGATACTGATACATGCACTCATAGAAAATGCGAATATTTGGAAGATTTTATTTTTATAAAATGCGTAAGCAATTAAATGCCGCACAATTATTGATAGTTAATCATCATATACTTTGTGCTGATTTATCTCTTTATGCAGAAACAGCAGGAAGATACAGCCTTCTTCCTAGATATACAAAAGTTTTAATTGATGAGGCACATAATTTTGAAAACTCTGCATCAAGCTATTTCGGAGATGAAGGAAGTAAAAACGGAATATTAAAAGCACTTTTCTATCTTTCAAGAATAAAGAAAAACAAAAGGCTTGGAGTGATAGAAAGTATTAATAATATGCTTAATGAAAAACAAGCATTAATTGAAAAGCATGAATATGATGAAATACTTGATTTAATAAATAAAGCACATGATTTAACTTCAAGGGTAAGAAATGTTGTTGAAGATAAATCAAAAGAATTCATAACATATTGTCATAAAAATATTCAGACTAAAGAAGGATTAGGTTATAAATTCAGAATAAGTCCTGAACTTGTTATGACTCAGCATTGGCAGAATGAGGGATTAAAAGCATTAAGAGAGATGGTGCTTTCAATGACTTCTCTTGTTAATGTATGCGATAAATTATATAAAAAGTTTTTTGATATTGCTATTGAGAAAGATTTTGATTATGAAGAAATAGCTCAAATGTCAAATGCTTATTTAGAAAGACTTAAAAGACAATTAGTTTCATTAAACTCAACTATAGATTATAAAAAAGATGAATATATAAGATGGGTGGAAACAAGACTCACCAAAAAAGGAAATCTCATTCTTAATTGGCATTTAACTCCTGTAACTGTAGCAAAAAATTTAAATGATTTTCTATACTCAAGATTTGATACTGTGGCAATGTACTCCGCTACTTTAACAGTTTCAAAAAGCTTTAATTTCTTTTCAAATAGATTAGGCTTTGATTATATAGAAAAAAATAAAAAAATAGAAATATATTTAGAATCACCATTCAATTATGAGGATAATGCAAGACTATATATAGCAACAGATATGCCTGATGTAGCTGCAGATACATTTAATGACTTTACTTCAAAAGTATTGCTTCAAGTATGCAACATAACAGGAGGAAGAGCTTTTATACTTTTCACTTCTTTTGCATCGCTTATGAATGTATATGAAAACACATCAGAAAAATTAAAAAGTAAAAATATAAATGCCCTAGCTCAAACAGCTTCAATACATAGACATACTTTACTTGATATGTTCAAATCATCTTCAAACAATGTACTTTACGGAGTAGATTCATTCTGGGAAGGTGTCGATGTTGCAGGAAAGAATTTGGAAGTTGTTATAATACCTAAACTTCCTTTTGCCGTGCCTACTGACCCTATAAGCGAAGGAAGATACAGATATATAGAAGAAAATGGAGGAAATGCATTTTTGGATTATGCTCTGCCTTTTGCAGTTATAAAGTTTAAACAGGGATTCGGACGCCTTATAAGAAGTAAAGATGATAGAGGCGTTGTATTTGTTCTTGATAAAAGGCTTTATACAAAAACTTACGGCTCTCAATTTATTCAATCTCTTCCTAATGCCAAAATTTTAAGAGGAAGTATGAGAGAAATTTTCAATGATATGAATAATTTTTTTGATTATTAATATAATATATTATGAATGATGAAATTATTTGCAGAGAATATACAGAAAATGATCTACCCTTTTTAACAGATATTGTAATAAAAGTTTGGGGATTCGATGATATATTATCAGAAAAAAATGCCAAACTAATAGCACAATTAAATTTATACTCATTTCTTAATACTGCCACATTTGCTAAAGTAGCATTAAAAGATAAAAGACCTGTTGGTTTTTTAATAGGTAAAATAATAAATTCAAAACAAAATAATATATACAAAAATAAAAGAAATAAAATCTAAAATGTCAAAAAATATTGAAGGTATAGTTTCTCTATTAGTATATAAAAAAATCAAATCAATAAATAATAATCTATACAAACAAGCCAATAAAAATTATGATGCTGAACTTTCATTTTTTGCAGTAAGTAAAGATTATCAGGGACTTGGCATAGGAAAAACACTTTTTGAAGAATTTAATAATTATTTAAAAGAAAATAATATTAATAATCTTTATTTATATACTGATACTTATTGTAATTATAAATTTTATGAACATTTCGGAATGCATAAAATTAAAGAAAAACATTTTTCAATACCATTCACAAAAAAATTTGATATAGATTTTTATTTATATGACAAAGATTTATAATCAAAAAAAGTTATGCAAAATAAAATTATTAAATCATCAGACTTTTATATACTTTACAATTTATAATTATAAGTTATAATCCATTTTTAAGCATTTATAAAAAATACCTACAAGGGGTTATTAAAATGTCTGAAAATAACTTAATTAATTCAAACAGTAAAAAAATAATGTATTTCATATTAGTATTTGTACTAATGCTAATTTCTTCTATTCCAGCGAATGTATATATATTATTATTTGATACTACATATGATCTTGAAAAATTAATTTACAATATGATTTTTAATAGTTTTTATTTTCAAGTTTTTTACTTTTTTTGTTATTCATTTTTATTCAGCATAAACAGCAATTTTGAAAATGTTAATAAAAGAACAATACTAATAGCATTTTTATCATTTTTACTTTTATTTTTGCTTAGCATATTTACTTCAGCACCATTAAAAGATTCAATACCTGATATGCTTAATTTTTTTATGTCTAATATAATGATTAATAAAAGTATATTATCTTCTATAATGTTTTTTATCATAATACTTTTAGCTGATAATAATTTTAATATAAAAAATAATACATATAATAGTTTTACTAAGCTAGGAGATATAATTGTATTTTCTACAATAGCTGCAATTATTGCATTTGTATTTTGGGTATTTATTGCTTTTTTATATAATAAATTTATTTTTAAAACTAATGTAGCAGAGGAGTTAGAAACATTAATTGAAAAACTTCTTTTTATGTCTATTGTATTTGTTTTTTCTATAATACCTTTTATATTTTTCTTTGTACAAAAGAGATTTAAAACTATTTTATCAATATATATTTCTCGAGGATTATTATTTTTATATTCATTTTTAATATTTGTTTCATTTTTTGCTTTACTATATGAACCTATAAGACCTTTTGACAATACTAAGTCTTTTATAATTTATAATGTATTATTAATTTTATATATTATTACTTTATACTTTATAAGAGCTGACTATAAGGCTGGAGTAATAACAAAAGCAATGTATATAATATTTCCAGTACTAGCATTTTTATTTAATATATTAGTATTAGGAACAAGCATATACAGAGTAATTATTTCAGAAGTAAAAATAAATGAAATTTCTATTACAGTTCTTAATGCGATAATAGCCGTTAATTTAGTATATATTATAATACAAAATATAAAGTCTATAATAAAGATATTTAAAAATAATATTAATATAAATGAGGCGGTGATTGGAAATAATAAAATATACAGTTTCATTTATATTTATGGTATCTACTCATTTATTTTTTCTTTTATAGCTCCTATTATAATGATATTTTTAAAAGATAAATAAAAGTTTAATAATTTAAAGAGGTTTATGAATTATGAAAAA
>CASGDY010000038.1 GCA_949300355.1 uncultured Brachyspira sp. | reverse complement strand
ATTATAATATATTATCTATATTGTTTTTTATTGAATTATTTATAGAATTTATGCTGTCGAAACAATTTTCTAATCTGTAAAATATATATGAATCTGTTTTTATAATATTTCTCTTTTTTTCTTCGCTGTTATAATCATTAATTTCATTTTTGAATAATTTAGCAGTATTTTCTAATGTGTTTGATATGTTTTCAATGAAAATTAGTATATTGTGTTTATCTTCCGGTCTATTATATTTCTTCATAAGATGTATTAATTGTTCTGCTTCAACTATGAATTTTCTATTGCTTTCTATTAAAGAGTCTGTTATAGGAGTACCTTTATATCTTGTTTGATTTTTTTCATGTACTATGATATTGTTTTTTATCATATATGCTTTTAATAGTATTTCATACAGATATTGAGATGTAGTTTCATTATTTATAGCTTTTCTCATTTGATTTATTATTATAGTATCTATTTCTATAAGTTCGCTTATCTTATCAACCATACCCTTATGACTTTCAGTTCTTATGATAAAATGGTCGAATACCCAAACAATAGAAAGTGCCATTATTATAAATCCTACTCTTGATGAAGCTGACATTAATTTAGGCATATATGGGAAAGAAGATATTAATGCAGAAATTGTACCATATATTTTTTTCAAAAAGTCATTAACAGATGAAAGTGATAATAGAAAGCATACTCCTATGGCAGGAATAATCATATCATAAGGTATATACCTGAAGAAAACTGAAAATATAAATACTCCTATAAAATTACCTAAAACATTTATTTTTAAATTATGTTTTTGTTCTTCATAGAATGGATAAAGCATTATATAAGAAAGAATAGGAAGCCAGTAACCTCTTATTGCTATTTCATCAGGTAAAAAATATCTTATAGTAAATGATATACACATTATGATTCCCATTTTTAGTGAGAATCTGAAATGGCATTTATTTATATTAAATTCTTTCTTCAATCTTATGAATTTTAAATTGAATAATCTTGTTATTTCAAATTCATCTTTTTTGTTTTCAAACATATTGTGTAATATATTTTTCAATTTCGATATGGTATATATCCATTCATAATTGCTTTTCTCATTGCTTAAAGAATAATTATCATTGAAATAATTTATAGCACTCATTACACTATTATATTCTTTTTCATGTTTTGATATATCTTTTTTTAATAAATTGGATATTCTATCTAAAATTTTTGAAAGCATAAAAAAATAGTCTGCATCTTTATCAGTAAAATTAATAATATTCTGATGTTCTTTATCTATTAAGATATTTATTTCTTCCAAAAATAAAACAAGCTGAAAGTGATTAATATTTCTATTATTCATAGTATTATGTCTTTTTAATGTGTCTACATATATTGCAGTAGTATATCCATTAATAATAGGGAATAAATCATCTTTTTTATTCAATGAACATGTTTTATTATATAATGTCGATATTTTTTTATTTATGGCTTCTATTCCTTTACAAGCCAAATTATTAGATAATTTATGTCTAGTTAAAAATTTATTTAATGTTAAAAATATAAATACTATAAGTAAAGCAGTTAATATAGCTTCCATTCTTAAATGTATATCTGATATAGGTATGTTATATGCCTGCAAAAGAACATAAGCAAATCCGTATATAAAATAATTTCTAGGTACAAAATCATCTGAAAGCAAATATACTATAGAAAAAGGAACTATAAAGTTAAGAGTTATAGTAAGAAATAAATTTTGTTCTGCTATGGTTGCCAAAAATCCTAATAAAAGTATTCTAAAAGCTGCAGCAGGAAAACTTTCTATTGTAAAACTTTGACGCATTAAAGCACATATAAATATAGAAATTACACCTATAGTGGCATTTTCTCTTCCGAATAGTCTGGTAGATAATACCATTATAAAAAGCCCTACTAATACGCTAGGCAGAAAATCTATAGCTCTTTTTATGAATGCAATTAATATTTCTTTTTGCTTTTGATAAAAAACTTTATTTGTAAAAAACATTGGAATTAATTTGTATTTTTTTCTTATATTATATAATATAGACTATATCACAAATAAAAAATAGTCAATAAAAAATTATATAATTTTTTATTATTGCCGATATTAATAATGAGATATCATATCTTAATTTTAAGGGGATTATACTATGCCGCCAGTAATCATAGAACATGAAGAATATCCTTCTGTCGTTGTTATTGAATATAACAGCATATACAGAAATGAATTACAGAATTTTATACATAATATAAAAATTAAGGATAATAAAGAAAAAGTTTTTGTTGAACCTTATTTTAATAAAATTCTTCATACAAATAATACTAATATAGGACTTTTAACTATAGACGGAAGAATCAATGGATATTACTATATAAATAAAGAAGGCGTATTGAAATATATATATATGAATTATCCATATAGAAGAAATGGTTTTGCCAAGCTGCTTTTAACCCATGCCATCAAAGCTAATCCTAATATACAATTTGAGAAAAATGCTAATCAGGCTTATACTAGACTTATAAGTTCTCCTATATTTGAAGATGTACTTAAAGGCAACTCTTCAGGAGCATTCGATAATTCTGGATCAATGGATACATTTGAAGATCTTAGCGGCGGCGGAAGTAAAGAAGGGGAGCTTACTTTATTTTAACTTTGAAAAGATTTTTATATATAAATATTATATTAACCATATTCCTTATTGTGTCATGTGCTCATAATGCAGTTTCTATAGCAGAAGAACCTGTAATTGAAGAAAAGATTAAAGTTTATCGTCTTATAAGTATGCATACTGCTATGAATATCACTATTAGTATAGATGATAATAAGATATATGGTAAATCTGCTATAAATGATTATTGGGCTAATTGTAAGATTGAGGGGGAAGGCATATCAATAGATATGATAAAAACCACAAGAAAAACTGATAATGCTGAAAAAAGAAGGGCAGAGGGTGATTATTTATCAATACTTCAAACAGCATATTCAATCAAAATAGAGGGAAACAGACTTATAATATATACAAGGTTTATAGATGAACCTCTTATCTATGAAGAAATAAAAGATTAAATATAAGATTAAAGAAATGAAAAAATAAAGGCTGTACTTAATAATAAGTACAGCCTTTTTGTTATATTGCTTTATTGTTAGCTATATATTAAGCCAGCAATATATCTTACAAACTCAGCAACTACAAATATCATCACTATGAAACCCAAGAATATCCAAGATTTCAAAGTTCTTTTTCTAGTTTCCTTTTTATTAAATTCTCTCCTAAAAGGATCGTTATTATCATATTCCATAATAAAACCCTATAATCATACTTTTTTCAAATACTTTTGTGTATCAACTGCAACAGCTGCAATTATGATAGCACCCTTAATTATGTATTGCATATATGGAGAAATACCAACGAATGTCATACCATAGTTAATAACTTGGAATATCAATACACCAGATACAATACCTAAAATAGAACCTATACCGCCGGAGAAAGAAACTCCTCCTACAACGCAGGCAGCAATAGCATCAAGCTCATAACCGTTACCTAAGTTGTTAGTAGCAGAACCAACACGAGCAACCTCTAATGAACCAGCTATACCATATAAAGCACCAGCCATAGTGTATACTATCATAAGAGTAAGAGGTATATTTACACCAGAAACAGCAGCAGCTTCAGGGTTGCCTCCAACAGCAAATATATTTTTACCTAATTTAGTTTTATTCCAAATAACCCACATTATAGCAGTTATTATGATAGCAAATATAATTAGGTATGAAATAGTATAGTTTCCTATTTTTATACCTCCCAAAGCAAGATTAAAATCTAGGATCAAGTCCTCCGATAGGCTGAGCACCATAAGGAGGTCTGTCAAAATAAGTACTAGTTACACCATAAAGTATAAGCTGCATACCTAAAGTGGCAATAAATGGAGTTACATAAAGTTTAGAAATAATGAATCCATTTATAAGTCCGAATACCATAAGTATAAGCATAACTAAAAGTATAGGGAGTATAACCGGAAGCATAGGTAAATCCGGATACATTCTAGTAGGGTTAGAAGGAGACTGTAAAAGTGAAGCACTTACAACTGCAGCAAGTCCTACAGCTCTACCAGCACCTAAGTCGTTACCTTGAGTTACAAGAAGTGTTCCAATACCTACAGCTATTATCATACGAGTAGAAGCCTGAGCAAATATATTTAAGAAGTTACTCAATTTGAAGAAACTAGGGTCTTTAATGATAATACCTATAAGTATTACAAGTAATGCTGCAAATATAGCATTGTTTAATATAAATGATTTAATAGTTTTAATGTTTATTTTATTAGTGTCCATAATCCGTCCTTTCGATTAAAATTATAAATATTTAGCAGACAATGCCATAATTTCTTCTTGATTAGTATTTTTAGTTTCAACTATACCGGCAACTCTTCCATTACTCATAACCATGATTCTATCAGTTATTCCAAGCAATTCCGGCATTTCTGAACTTACAACTATTACAGCCTTTCCAACTGTAGCCAAATCAATAATAAGTCTGTATATATCATATTTAGCACCAACATCAATACCTCTTGTAGGCTCATCAAGCATAAGAATATCAGGTTTGCTTAAAAGCCATCTTCCTAATATAACTTTCTGCTGATTTCCTCCGGATAATGACTGTATAGCTGTTTTTTCAGAAGGGGTTTTTACCTGCATACTGTCTATAACCCATTTGGTATCTTCCTGCATTTTTTTATTATCTAAAAATCCGAATTTATTTTTATAATGGTCTATATTAGCTATAGTAGAATTAAAATTGATAGATAACATACCGAATATGCCAGTCTGTCTTCTTTCTTCAGTAACTAAAGCAAATCCGTTTTTTATGGCTTTTCTTGTAGAAGAATTATTAACTTCCTCAGACATTTTGAATACATGACCTGAAGATAAAGTTCTCATACCGAATATACTCTCTAGTACTTCAGTTCTTTTTGCTCCTACAAGTCCTGCAATACCAAATACTTCTCCTTTTCTTACACTGAAATTAACTTCTTTAAGAGAAGGCTGATAAAATGCAGTAAAGTCTTTTATTTCTAATATATCTTCTCCTGGAACATTTGTCTTTTCAGGGAAACGATTAGTTAAATCTCTTCCTACCATCTGTTTAATAATCATATCGGTAGTTAATTCTTTAGATGGAGTAGTGGCAACATATTTACCATCTCTCATTATAGTTACTTCATCAGAGATTTGCAGTATTTCTTCCATTTTATGAGATATGTAGATCATACCTACGCCTCTGCTTTGAAGTTTTCTAATGATTTTAAATAATTTAGCAACTTCTTTTTCAGTAAGAGAACTTGTAGGTTCATCTAATACTAATATTTTGGAATTATATGAAACTGCTTTTGCTATCTCTACCATTTGCATTTCAGATACAGATAATGTAGATACTTTTGTTCTAGGATCCAGAGGTATTTCCAAATCATCAAAGATTGCTTTAGTATCATCATACATTTTCTTTTCATCAATAATAACACCGTATTTGGTAGGATATTTTCCAAGCCATATATTATCCTGTATATTTCTCTGTCTAACTTGGTTAAGTTCTTGGTGCACCATAGCAACACCATTATTCAAAGCTTGTTTAGGTGATATAAAGTTAACTTCTTTACCATCTAGGAATATATGTCCTTCATCTTTACGATAAATACCGAATAAACATTTCATCAAAGTGGATTTTCCAGCACCATTTTCACCCATAAGAGCAACTACTTCTCCCTCTCTTACACTAAGCTGTACATCATCTAATGCTTTAACACCCGGAAAAGACTTTGAAATACCTTTCATTTCAAGAACAATTTTTTTATTATCCATATTATTAAAACCTTTTTGAAACTCTGCTAATATATAAATTAGACATTAGATAATTAACAAACAGGGATATTAAAATATTAATATCCCTGTTTTATTATAAATTAATTATTATTTATAAGCTTCTTCAGCAACGTTTACATTATCTTTAGTTATAGGTACATAAGGAACGCGAACTGCTTTAACATCGTCTAAAGTCCAAGCAGTACCATCTAATGGGTCTTTTCCTGCAGCAACATTTAAAGTAATGTCAACTAAAGCCTGAGATTGTCCAACAGGGTCATTAAGAACAGAACCTACTATAGTTCCTTTTTTGATTTCATTGATCATATCAGGAATAGCATCAACACCAACTATAGGTATGAATTTAGTAGTATCACCTTCTTTGTTGTATCCTAAAGCTTGTATAGACTGTAAAGCACCTAAAGCCATAGCGTCATTGTTACAGAAAATATATTCAAGTTTGTCGCCATATTTTTGTATCCAAGCATCAACTATATCTTTAGCTTTTGCAGTATCCCACATAGCTGTTTGTTCTTCTAATTTTTCTACTTTAAGACCATTGTTAGTAATGTATAAAGTAACATGGCTAGTTCTGGCTTCAGCATCTGGGTGTCCTGGTTCGCCTTTTAATAAAGCATACTGTATAACACCATCACCGTTTTTATCCCAAGTAGGATTATTTTTCCAAGTATCTACAACGATTTTACCTTGCATATCGCCTGATTCTTCTGGAGTAGTTCCTACATACCAAGTTTTATCATAGCTAGCCATAGCTTCAGCACTAGGCTGTTTGTTGAAGAATACAACAGGTATATTTTTAGTTTTAGCTTTATCTATAATAGTTTGGGCTGCTTGAGGGTCTACCAAATTAATAGCTAATGCTTTTGAATCTTTTTGAATCATAACATCAACTTGGTCATTTTGCTGAGCTTGGTTATTTTGTGAGTCATTGATTATCAAATTTGCTTTTCCGCTAATTCTAGTTTCAATGTTTCTTCTATAGAAAGACATGAAGTTATCATCGTAACGATAAATTGTTACTCCGATAGTTGGACCATCAGCAGTTGCTGTGGATGAAGAAGATCCGCCTCCGCAAGATACAACGAAAAGTGAGGACATTATAAATAATGCCGCCATAACGATAAGTGACTTTTTCATATTAGAAAACTCCTTAAATTAATTAATATTCTCTTAATACTAGTATATAAATTTATTTTCTTAAATCAAGTAAAATCATCTTTTTTGATTTTTTGATATTTATTATGAATTGTGATTTTATGTTATGTTGAATATTATGATAACTTTATTTTAAACTTTTTTATTTTATTTGTAATGAAAAAAATTATTATATAAAAAGAGGTAAGATATTATAAAATAATTAATATCTTACCTCTTATCAATATTCTTAATTATTATAATTTATTTATAAGCATCAGCAGCATCATTTATATTCTCTAATGTGATAGCTCTATAAGGTACTCTTACAGCTTTTACATCGTCTAGCTTATACTCTGTTTCGCTTAATACATCTTTTCCGTTTGCAGCATTCATAACCATATCAACTACAGCTTTAGCCTGATCTTTAGGGCTTTGCAAAACAGTACCTACTATAGTTCCTTTTTTAATTTCTTCTATTACTTCAGGTATAGCATCAACACCTACTATAGGTATAAATTTATTACTGTCTCCTATATTATAACCTTGTTTTTGAATGGATTTTAACGCTCCCAAAGCCATAGCATCATTATTTGAGAATATAAACTCTATACTATTTCCATATTTTTCTATCCAAGAGTCAGTTGCTGTTTGAGCCTGAAGTATATCCCAATTTGCTGTCTCTTCATCTAATTGATCTATAATTATTCCATTATCATTTAATACAGTTTTAATTCTTTCTGTTCTAGCTTCAGCATCTGGGTGTCCTGCCTCTCCTTTTAATAAAACATATTGAATTTTACCGTCTCCGTTTTTATCCCAAGCAGGATTTGACTTCCAAGATTTAACTACTATATCACCCTGTATATTTCCGGATTCTTCACTCAAAGTACCCACATACCATGCCTTATCATAAAGCATCATATCTTCTTTGCTAGGTTCTTTATTGAAAAATATTACTGGTATTCCTGTAGGCTTTATTTTGTTAATCATAAAACTAGCTGATGCAGGATCTACTAAATTAATCGCTAATGCATCAACATTTCTTTGAATAGCGGCATCTACCTGATCATTTTGCTTAACCTGATCATTTTCTGAATCATTCACTATAAATTTAGATTTTCCATTTAGCATAGTTTCAATATTTCTTCTCATAAATGAAATAAAGGCATCGTCATATCTGTAAATAGTAATACCAATTTCTATTTCATTATCAGATTTTGAAGAATTGCCGCAGCTTATTAATGATATAAACAATAAAATTGATGAAATAGTAACTATTGCTTTATTCATAAAAAACTCCAATTTTTTATATAATAATATCCTAGTTTATTAAAAAAAAATATATAAGTCAAATTAAAATATGAAAAAATATAATTTATTTGTATATTTTTATTGCTGTATCTATATTGTGTTTAGTTACAGGTATATATGGTATGACAATATATTTATTATTGTAGAAATTTAAATGCAAACCTTCTAAAGGTGATTTTCCGCTTATAATGTTGCTTGAAACAGAACATAAAGTCTGAGCTTGTATTTGAGGATTTTGCATAACAGTTGAAAATATTCCATAATTATTAATCTCTTCTAAGCATTCAGGTATTCCGTCTATTCCTACTATAGGTACATAATTAAGCATTCTGCTGCTGTTATTATATCTAAATTCTCTCAAAGTATCCAATGCTCCCAATGCCATATTATCATTATTACATATAATATATTCTATTTTTTTGCCGTATTTAGATATTAAAGTTTTCATTACTCTTGCTGCTTCATCTCTTCTTCCCATAGCTGAAACTTCTGCTAGAATATCTAATTTTATATTATTAGAAGCTATGTATTTTTTCATATACTCTGTTCTTTTTATAGTGTCATTATCATTTAAATCTCCTTTTAATATGACACATTGTATTTTTCCGTCTTCATTTTTATCCCAATTCATTCTATCTTTCCAGCTTTCTACTATCACTCTGCCCTGAGCACTTCCTGCCTCTTCGCTTATTCCGCCTATATACCAAACCTTATCATAAGTTTTTAAAACTTCTAGTCCAGGTTCTCTATTAAAAAATATTATGGGCTTATTATTTATACTTATTTTATCCAATACTTTTTGAGCTTGGGATTTATCCACTAAATTTATGGCTAACAGATTGACATTCTTTTGTAGGAACATATCTATTTGACCGTTCTGAGTTGATTGACTGTTATAAGAGTCTGCCATAAGCAGAGAAGTATTTCTATTTATATTTTTTTCTATATATTGCTTTAAAAATCTCATATAACTGTCATCATATCTATAAAGTGCCACTCCAATAGAGTTTGTTTTTCTCTGTGTATACAATAACACAGAAGATGATAATAATACTAATAATAAAATAATAAATCTTTTCATTTATATATACTCCTAATAATGACTTTTAAATTATAGTAAAATAGTTTTTATTGTCAAGTTTATAAATATTCAAATATGATTTTTATATTATGAAAGTTTGTTTTTTATATAAAAAATATATGAAACTTTTTAGTTATTAATGTTTTTTTATTTTTAAAATGATTTATAATGAAGAAAATTATAAAATATAATGGATTTTAACGCTATGAATAAAGTAGAAGTAAAAATAAAAAATGATTCGATCATCAATTATGATATTTTAGTTCAAAAAGGATTGATAAAAGATACCGGTAAATTAGTAAAAAATATATTAAGAGGAAAAAGAGCCTTAATAGTTACAGATGATATAGTAGATAAACTTTATACTAATATAGTAAAAGAAAGTTTGGAAGAAGAAGATATTATCGCTTCTGTATGCGTTCTTCCAAATGGAGAGCCTAATAAAAATATAGAAAGCATTAATAATATATTTTCATCATTGGCACAAAATGAATTAAGCCGCAAGGATATAATAATTGCATTGGGAGGCGGAGTAATAGGAGATATGGCTGGATATGCTGCTGCTGTTTGGATGAGGGGCATTGATTTTGTGCAGATTCCTACTACATTGCTTGCATGTGTGGATTCTTCTGTGGGCGGAAAGACAGGTATTAATATAAAAGAAGGAAAAAATTTAGTAGGTGCTTTTCATAGTCCTAAACTCGTTATAATAGACAGCGATACTTTATTAAGCCTTCCAAAAAGAGAGTTTAATGAAGGAATGGCTGAAGTTATAAAGCATGCATTTTTATTTGATGAGGCACTTTTGGAATTGATAGAGGCACATGTTAATAATAATACTATTTTGGATATAGATTTTGTATTAAAGAGAAACTGCGAATTAAAGGCACATATTGTAGAAATAGATTATAAAGAGCAGAAAGAAAGAATGTTTTTAAACTTTGGACATACTATAGGACATAGTGTTGAGAATGCTGCTGGTTATGGTGTATTGCTCCATGGTGAGGCTGTTGCTATAGGTATGATTTTTGCTATAGAGTATGGTATTAGAAAAGGTATAACTAAAGATAAAAATATATTAGAAAGAGCTAAAAATATATTAAGTAAATTTTCTCTTCCAATATCAATACCTGATAACATGAATTTAAAAGACTCAATTAAACTCGATAAAAAAAGAAGCGATGATAAAATCAATTTTGTATTTTTAGAGTCTATTGGAAAACCTTGTGTTGAAAAAGTAAGTGTAGAGGATATTTTAAATGAATAAATTTATTTTGGTACTTATGCTTTCTATTGTTATGCTGATATTATGTGCTGCTAATACTAAAACAAAAGTAGCAGATACCGTTTCAGTTGATATAAAAAATAATAGTTACAGTAATATAGATAAATATGTTATGGAAACTTTAAATGCTTATAGGATACATGCTACAAATATAATTGATATAAGCGGAAATAAATATTATGTTTCTAGTGTAGATATTCTTAATACTAATGATGAAAGTTTTGATGAAAAAAAAGATAAAGAGAATTATATTTATATAAGTATATGGAAATTAAATAATAATAAAGCAAATTTTGTTTCTGGTTTTTATCCGTATACTATATCTGCTGACTGGATAGGTGATATAGTTTCAGAAGTGAGTAATAATATGCTTGAATTTGTACTAGATCGTTATTCAAAGAAATATTCTTGTCTTAATTTTTATAAATTTAATATAGTAAAAAAGAATAATACAGTTAATTTTTATCTTACTAACTTTTCAGAAAGAACTTTTAAGATGGATCCTAACACAGGAAAATTGTCAGCACCTGAATATTTCTTTGATCATGACAATGTTATGATGAATGATATTGGTAAATATTATGAGTATTACAATTTTAATTAAAAAGTAATAAAAACTAAATTTGATTAATGAAAACAAAAAATTAGAAACTTAAAAATTTTTAGTATATACCTAAACAAATATATTTTATCAAAATAATTTTTTTAATTTAAAATATTTGCAGGGCTTTGCTCCGAAGCACACAGTCGTGCCGCACCCCAGTTCTTTTGCGACCGAAGGAAGTGCCTGTGGTATTGGCACAAAGAACCTATATCCTCGACAGGCTCGGATACGCTTCGCGAAAGACTGCATTTTGGCTTTAATTTTATGAATTACCTTACATTTAATATGATTTTAGTATGATTTAGTACTAATTTTATACTTGCACTTTCGCGAAGCGTGCCGACGAAGTCCACCTGCGGTGGCGGCAGCAACTTTGACGAAGTCCGCCTCGTTTTGCGTGCCTACGGCAGGCGTGCGTCGGGAAAAAGTTGAATAAAAAAATTGACAAAGTTAAAAATTTTTAGTATATACCTAAACAAACTATATTTTGTCAAAAATTATTTTCTTAATTTTATTATTTGTGGGGACTAGCCCCCACACCCCCAGTTCTTTTATTGGTATAAAAGAACCAAAAAAACTGCATTTTTAGTCTAAATTTAGGTTATACCATACATTTAATACATATATTTTTAATATAAAGTTCTAACAATTGCGTTTTTCACGAAGCGTATCCGAAGGATAAAAACTTTTTTGTGCAGCAAAAAAGTTGATAATAATTACATAATGTGTAGTAGTCGGCAAAATGAAATTATTTCAGTATATATTAGAAAAATAAGAATGGATATTATAATCTTAATTTATAAATAATTAAGAGGCATTAACTTTTTTATAAGCTAATGCCTCTTTTTTGTTTTAGGATTTGTTTAAAACTTACGCTTTCAATAGGGCTTCACCCAAAGACTTACATTCATCAACAGCATTGTCATCTGGAGCAAGATTGGCAATGAGTCCGTCTTTTACTAAAGAAGCACCTGAACTGCTTACATCATCTTGCCAATTTCTCATCCATTCTCCATCGCCCCAATCATAAGAGCCGAACAAGGCAACTTTTTTACCTGTTAAACTTCCTCTTATCGAATCATAGAAAGGTTGGAATTCTGATTCTTCTAAAACTTCAGCTCCCATAGCAGGACAGCCTAAAGCTAATTTTGAATAGTTATTTATATTTGCAGTATCAAAACTAGATACAGGAAAAATATCAGCTTCTCCTCCGGCATTTTCTATACCTTTTTTTACATTCTGAGCCATAGTTTCTGTATTACCAGTACCGCTCCAATATATTACTGCTATTTTATTACTCATATTATTACCTCCAATCTATATAATAATTATTAATTTTGAATATACATTTTGTAATCGTCCATTATTTCTAATATACCCTTGCCATTTAAAAATGTATTTATATAAAAACTTCTGCATTCATTATATTTATTGAATGTTTTTATAGCTTCATTTTTATTATGATACACTTTCCAATATCCTGTATGCAGGCTGTTTTTACCGTAATTATTTATAAAGCCGTATATGTCCATAAGAGGATAGCCTAAAAATATTCCTATTTCATGAGGAAAATCTTTATTGTTCTGCATTCTATATTTTAATAATTCTATACACTTATACACATCTTTAGCTTCATATCCATAAAGCTCTAAAAAATCTAAAACATCATCATTAGAAATATATTCTTCAAGCCTTTTTTTATTATAAACATAAACTATAACTTTATTATCATAGTCTTTTATTATAGATACATTTATATTACGGCTGTTTAATATTTTATTGTATGATGCTGCTTTTTTGTAAACCTCCTTTTTAGAGCCGTATTGGTATGTAAATATATTAGCTATCTTTATACCTGACAGAGCAGGGGCACAGTGATTTATAATTAACTCATCAAAACTATATTCTTTCATTGTTAGAGTATTCTAACATATATTTTTAGAATTGTCAATACTTTTGTTAGTATATTCTAACTTTTTTACTAATTTTTTATTACTAATAGAATTTTATTTTATAAATATATAAATTAATAAAAATAATATTTATAATAGTGAATATATTTAATGAAAAATAGATATTATTTATTTTTTTAATATTTGATTTTTTTAATTTTTTGGTATAATATATATACATTCAATTTTTAGACTTTATATATTCACTTTAATACTTTTATATATTTAATCTTTAACCTGTAAAGAATTTTAAATTAATTAAACGAAGGAGTTTATTATGGCAGAAAAACAAATACTCAATTTTGAAGCCGAAACTAAACAAATATTAAATTTAATGGTGCATTCTATATACACTCATAAGGAAATATTTTTAAGAGAGCTTATATCAAATGCAAGCGATGCTTTGGATAAGGCAAGATTTGAATCTATAACAAATACAGATAAATACACTGATATAGATAATTTAAGAATAAAAATAGAAGTGGATGAGCAGAATAGAACATTAACTATAAAAGATAACGGAATCGGTATGACAAGAGAGGACGTTATTAATAATATAGGTTCTATAGCAAGAAGCGGTACTAAAGCATTTTTAGAAAAAATACAAAAGGATAAAGAAGCATCAAAAGAAAGCAGAATAGATTTAATAGGACAATTCGGAGTAGGATTTTATTCTGCATTTATGGTTGCTGATGATATTGTAATAGAAACAAAGCATGTTGATAGTGAAAAAGGCGTTCGTTGGGAGAGTAATGGAGATGGTTCTTATTCTATAGAAGATATTGATAAAGCCGACAGAGGAACTACTATAACATTAAAGCTGAAAGGAAAAGATGAAAAGTTAGAAGAAGACGGTTTTGTTGATGATGATTACTGCAACAGATACACTTTAGAGAGTTTAATACATAAATATTCAAACTATGTTCATTATCCTATAGTTATGGATATGCCTATACCTAAAAAGGAGGAAAATGAAGTTCAGCAATACGAAGAAAAAACTATTAACTCTATGATTAGTATTTGGCAGAAATCAAAAAGCGATGTTAAGCCTGAAGAGTATAATGAGTTTTATAAAGAGCATTTCCATGATTATGCAGAACCTTTTGAAGTTATACATACAAAGGCTGAAGGTACTATAGAATATACAGCACTTTTATTCATACCTTCAAGAGCTCCTTTCAATTTCCTACATCCAGATTTTGAAAGAGGTTTAGAGCTTTATTCTAGAAATGTATTTATAATGAGCAAGTGTAAAGATTTGCTTCCTGAATATTTGAAATTTGTTAGAGGTTTGGTTGATTCTCCTGACTTCTCACTTAATATTTCAAGAGAAATTTTACAGCATAGCACTCAATTAAAAAGAATAGCTTCTAATGTTGAAAAGAAAATTTTAGATGCTTTAGAAAATATACTTAAGAATGACAGAAAGAGATATGAGAAATTCTTTAAAGAGTTTGGCGAATCTATAAAAATAGGTATATATTCAGATTTCAGCAAAAAAGATAAATTGGCTAATCTTTTATTATTCCAATCTTCAAATACAGCTGATGATGAATACACAACATTAGCAGAATATAAGTCAAGAATGAAAGAAGGTCAGGAGTATATATATTATGCTGCTGCTAAGGATAAATCTGCTATAGAAAAACTTCCTCATATGGAAGGTATGAAAGATAAAGGATATGAAGTTCTTTATTTCACTGACAGAGTAGATGAATTTATGATTACTATGATGAAAGAGTTTGACGGTACTAAACTTCATTCTATACTTCAGGCTGACAATAACGATTCTGAAAACAAAGATGAAAATAAAGAATCTGCTAATAAAGAAATACTCAATGCTATAAAAGATGTATTAGGTTCAGATAGAGTTGCTGAGGTAAGAGAAACTAACAGACTTAAAGAAAGTGTTGTATGTTTATCTAATAAAGAAGATTCTATCAGCTTTAATATGGCTAAGGTTCTTGCTGAAACAGGCAATAATATGTTTGGAATGAAGCCTGAAAGAGTATTAGAGATTAATACTTCTCATGAGGTTTTCAAAGCTATGGAAAAAGAATACAATGAAAATAAAGTTTCTGATATTTTCAAAGAATACAGCGAGCTTTTATATGATGAAGCTTGTATACTTGAGGGGCTTCCTCTTGAAGATCCTAAATTATTTGCAAGCAGAATGAGTAAATTAATGCTTAAATTATAAAAAATGTTTAATTAAAATTGGTAACTGATTAGAAATAATTAGTTTATCAAAACAGTAATAAAAGGCTTGGGTTTTAATACTTGAGCCTTTTTTATTTATTATAATTATTTTAAGTTCATACCTATATTCGTAACAGAAATTTTCTCTATATTTAAAACTTGAATTATAAAAGCTATAGATTTCAATTACCATAGCTCTAAAACATATTTTATTAATAAAATAGTAATTATATTTGAAAAAATAAAAAATTGACAAATTATAATTGTTTAGGTATATACTGAAAATTTTTAAGTTTGTCAATCTTTTTATTCAACTTTTTCCCGCCTTCGCTTACCTACGGCACACAGAAAGTTGCTGCCAACACTACAGGTGGACTTCGTCGGCACGCAGAGCGGGCACGACTGTGTACTTTGTAGGGCTAGTCCCCACAAATCTAAATTTTAAAAATTTATTTTTGACTATAGATAGTTGTCAGTATATACTTATGTAATTATCTATAATTCTTAGTAAAGCTGCAAAATTAAAGCATTGTCAATGATTTAATCACTAACAATGCCTTGTAAAAATTATAAATTATATATTAATTATTAGCACTTTCTTCTTTCTCTAATTCTTTTACATACATATTCAAAAAAGGCTTATAAATAAAATAGTCCAATATAATCAATCCTATTATCAATACTGGGGCTAAGAAGTGTAAATTAGTTGATATAAAAGAACCTAATACAGAAGGAGTAGTCCAAGGTACTAATCCTACTATTCTGCTTATTATATTTAATTTCAAAAATGTATAAGATATAACCGCATTTATAATTGGTGTTATAATGAATGGTATAACAAAAATAGGGTTCATAACAATAGGAGTACCAAACATAATAGGTTCATTGATATTAAAGAATCCAGGTACTATAGAGAGTTTACCTACATATTTTAAATGTTCGCTTTTAGTCATAATCATAGCTATACATAATCCCAAAGTTGCACCCGAACCGCCTATATATACAAAACTGTTTAAAAACTCACCTGCAAATACTTTTGGTATTTGTTCGCCTGCTGCAAGAGCTGTTTGGTTTAAGGCCAAATTAGTTAAGACAATAGGGGTTATTATAGCATTAACAACGTTAGCACCATGTATACCGCAGAACCATAATATATGCACCAATAATAATATAATAATTATAGATACTAAACCGTCAGACATACTTAATAATGGCTGTAATATTTTCATTATTAAATCTGGGAGCATAATCTGCATGCTGTTTTGTATTATCCAGTTTATAGTTTGGAATAAGAAAGATATAACTGCTACTGGAATTAAAATTTCAAAAGATTTTGATATTGCAGGAGGAACAGAATCAGGAAACTGAATCATAATTTTTTTGTTTACTAAGAATCTTGATATTTCTACTGCCAATATAGAAGCAATAATAGCAACAAAAAGACCTTTAGCATCCATATATCTTGCATCTAATACAGTTACATTAGTTTCTTCAGCAACATATAATAATTGAGAAGCTGCCCCTATTACAGTTACAGCTAAAGATTTTGCTGATAATAGTAAAAAAGAATACATAGATAAAAATCCGTTTGTAAGTTTATCTATATTATAATATCCAGCTAATGAATAGCCTATACCAAATGATATAAATAAGGACATTACTCCCATACTTACATTAAATATTTGTATATAATGTCCAGAAAATGCATTTACAAAGTTTTCATAAGGTTTAAAATACATAAAGTTAGTAGGATCATTTAAAGGTAAATTAAATAATAAAAGTACAAATGAACCTATAATGATAAATGGTGTTGCAAATACAAAACCATCTTTAATACAGTTAAGATATCTGTTTCCTGCTACTTTAGCCATGATAGGGAGAAATTTGCTTTCCATAAAAGCATTAAATTTTTCTTTCATTTTAGAGTCTCCTTAATTTTTTATCTATCTATTTATACTATTTATATCTATATTATTGTTATTTAAATATCTGTTTATGATAATATCATAGCACAGTATAAAACTCCAATTAAATAATTTCCGTATTAATGTACTAATTTTGTTGTTTGAGTTTATAGTTATTTATATTATTGTTTTGGTATCTATATTACTGTTATTATGAAATTTATTTTTAATAGGAGTTTATTTATGGCTTTTAGAAAAGGTTTTTTATGGGGCGGTGCTACAGCTGCTAATCAATGCGAAGGCGGATTTGATAAAGGAGGAAGAGGTCTTGCAAATGTAGATGTTGCACCTCATGGTAAAGATAGAGCTGCCGTTATTACTGGTAAAATGAAAATGTTTGATTTTGATAAGGATCATTATTATCCTTCAAAAGATGCTATTGAGATGTATTCGCATTATAAAGAAGATATAAAATTATTTGCTGAAATGGGTTTTAGTGTTTACCGTATGTCTATTGCTTGGAGCAGAATATTTCCTAAAGGCGATGAAGATAAACCTAATGAAGAAGGATTAAAATTTTATGAAGATGTTTTTAAAGAATGTTTAAAATATAATATAAAACCTTTAGTAACAATAACACATTTTGACTGTCCTATGCATCTAATAAAAGAATACGGCGGATGGAGAAATAGAAAACTTATAAAATTTTATGAAAATCTCTGCAATGCTATATTTAATAGATATAAAGGATTAGTTGAATATTGGCTTACATTTAATGAAATTAATATGATACTTCATGCACCTTTTATGGGAGCAGGACTTTGTTTTGAAGAGGGTGAAAATGAAGAAGAGGTTAAGTATCAGGCAAGTCATCATGAATTAGTTGCAAGTGCTTTGGCTACTAAAATAGCACATGAGGTTGATCCTAATAATAAAGTAGGCTGTATGCTTGCTGCTGGAACTTATTATCCTTATTCTTCAAAGCCTGAAGATGTACTAGCAGCTCAGCAGAAAAATGATGAGATGTATTTCTTTGTTGATGTTCAGTCAAGAGGAAAATATCCTGCTTATGCTTTGAAAAAATTTGAGAGAGAGAATTTAAATATAAAAATGGAAAAAGAAGATTTAGAACTTTTAGAAAAATATCCTGTTGATTTTATCTCTTTCTCTTATTACACTACAAGATGTGCAAGTGCTGATAAAAGTAAATATATTATGCCTAAAGATAATATAGCAGCTGATATAAAAAACCCAGAATTAAAACAAACTGATTGGGGCTGGACTGTTGACCCATTAGGTATAAGAGTTACTTTAAATGATATTTATGACAGATATCAAAAACTTATGTTTATAGTTGAAAACGGACTTGGTGCTTATGATAAAGCTGATGAAAATGGATATGTTGAAGATGATTATAGAATAGATTATTTAAGAGATCATATCAAAAATATGAAAGATGCTGTTGAAATTGATGGGGTAGATTTGATTGGCTATACTACTTGGGGACCTATAGATTTGGTTTCTGCTGGTACTGGTGAAATGTCTAAAAGATATGGATTTATATATGTTGACAGAGATGATTTTGGTAATGGTACTTTAAAAAGAAGCAGAAAAAAATCTTTCTTCTGGTATAAAAAAGTTATTGAAAGTAATGGTGAAAATTTAGAATAAATTATTTAAATTTATGAAATTAAAAAGCAAGATTCTGTTTAGATAGTTTCTTGCTTTTTATTTTTTTATCATACTTGTAAAACTAAATTAATAAATCTTTAGACTATTATATTTTTTTAGTATTTTTTATTTTATAAATGTCTTTTTTTCCTTGAAAATATATAAATTTAAAAAAGTAATTTTAACAAATTATAATTGTTTAGGTATATACTGAAAATTTTAAAGTTTGTCAATTTTTTGTTGTTCTTTTTCCAGCCGCATACCATAGGCAGGCTTCATCAAGAACCATACGGCGAAAGTGCAAGTATAAAATTAGTACTAAATAATACTAATTTTGTCTTACATGTAAGATAAATTATTAATTTTTGTAAAATAGTGAGTAATCAGCCGCACGTATAGTTGTCGTTTGATAAGATGAAACAGTGCCGTGCGGGAATGTGCTGCGAAGCATACCTACGGTAGCAGCTAGCAGTTGACAAACTTAAAATTTTTAGTATATGTAAATATTTATCTTTACAATAATGGTGTATTTAAAAGTGTACAGACATACAATATTACCGCTAAATAATTATTAACTAAAAATTATTTTGAGTATGATTTATAGTATATACTAAAAATTTTTAAGTTTGTCAAAATTAATTTTTTAATTTAAAATATTTGCAGGGCTTTGCTGCGAAGCACACAGACGTGCCGCACCCCAGTTCTTTTACCGAGTAGGTACCTTTCGGTATTGGTATAAGGCGAAGCCCGCCTGCGGCGAGAACCAAAAAAACTGCATTTTTAACCCAAATTTTAGGTATTACCACATATTTAATACATATTATAATAATATAAGGTTGTAGCAATTGCGTTTTCGTGTAGCGTGTGCGTCAAAAAAGTTGATAATACATTTACAAAATATAAAAATTGACAAAATGTAGTTGTTTAGGTATATATTTAATCATCAAATTTCTGTCCCAAAAGCTGCCCGCTGCTTGCATCTATATAAAGCTCCATCATATTATTGAGTTTTACTTCATATAAATTCCATTTCTTTTTTATTTTTGTTATTACTGTATTAGGATAAGTTTTTGAAACAGTATTTGCTACAGGCTGAGGCAGTATATTTGAAGGTAATGCTGTATAATTTCCATCTATTTCTTTTAATTCTCCGTTTCTAAAGAATTCCATTTCAACGCCGTTATCCAATGCAATTTCATATTTTTTTCTATCCATTTCAGCGTACATTATAGAAGAATTTGGAAAGAATGTATTTATAAATTGCAGTATATTATTTGGAAGCTGATTAGGTGCTATATAGATATCATCAGCATATACAGTAATTACTGCAATAAAAAATAAAAGTGTTGTTTTTTTTATCATATATCCCCTTAAAATTAATCTGGTACTTTTTGTCCTATTAGCATTCCTGCAAAATCTATAAATATGTTTATGTAATTATCTAAACTTATTACATACATATTCCATCTTTTCTTTATTTTTATAATTGTGGCATTAGGATTCGTTTTTTTTACAGTATTTAATACTTTTTTATCTATAAAGTTTGTAGGTATAGGAGATGAATTCCCCCTTACTTCCTGCCAATATCCGTCCAAATCAAAATGTATTACTATATCATCATTGAATATTACTTCATAAAATTCGTTTGTTTTATATATATTTACAATATCATCATAGTTAAAATAATCATTTATGAAGTTAACTGACTTTTCAGGAAGCATATCATCGTATGGAAATAAAACCATACATATAAGAATAAATAATAATGTAGCTGTTAATACTTTGTTCATTTTACATAATTTAATACTATATTGTAAATATAACAAAAATTTTATAAATATCAATAAAAATAATTAATTAAAAATGTTTAAGAGCCATAGATATTGCACATTTTTGGTTTAAAAAAGAAGGTATTCCTTATAATTTAAATTATCACAACAAACAAAAAGGAATACCTATGAAACAATATAATACAAATCAGAAAAAAAAGATAGTATTA
>CASGDY010000037.1 GCA_949300355.1 uncultured Brachyspira sp. | reverse complement strand
CATAGGTATTCCTTTTTGTTTATTTCTAACAATTTAAATTATAAGGGATACCTACTTTTTTTAAACTAAAAGTGTGCAATATCTGTGGCTCTTAAACATTAATCATTAATCTTTTTTGTTTGTAAATATTTAAAAATAGTTTATAATATCAGAATTACTAATTTTAAGGATATTGAAAATGGCTAAACCAATAACAAAAGAAGGATATGATAAAGCTAAATCTAAACTTGCAGAATTAAAGGCTGAGTTTGAAACTTTGCCTGCTATTATTGCAGAGGCTAGAGAAAAAGGCGATTTGAAAGAAAATGCTGAGTATCATGCTGCTAAAGAAAAGCAGGGATTGTTGAATGCTCAGATATCAAAGTTAGAGAGTGATTTGGCAGGCTGTGAAATAATAGATCCTGCTAATTTGGATAAAGACACTGTAACTTTCGGTAAAAGGGTAAAAGTTAAAGATAAAACTAGAAATGCAGTTTTTGAATATAGAATAGTAGGCGAATTAGAAGCAGATATGAGTAAGAATGAAATAACTATAGTTACTCCTATTGCTAAAGGGTTATTATCTAAAAAAGTTGGAGATGTTGTAACTATAAAAGTACCTGCCGGCGATAAAGTTTTAGAGATATTAGAGATTAGTATTTAATTATAAAACAAAATTCTATTTAATAAATAATAGATTTTTTTTATTTATTATTAAACTTTTTATCATAATAATATTCTAAAATCATAATTTCGCTTGAAGTTTTTAAATAAAGTTATATATTTAAAAATATATTCCACTTTTTTAGGAGTTTTATATGTCAAAAATGAAAGTTATGATAGCATCATCTGAAGCAACACCATTTATAAAAACAGGAGGACTTGCTGATGTTGTTGGTGCTTTGCCTATTTATTTAAAGAAGCTTGATGTAGAAGCTTTTGTAGTACTTCCTAAATATAGAGATATTAATTTTCAGGATTGTTATTTAGAGAATGTGCTTCCTACTATGGGAGTATGGATGGGTAACGGAGAAGAATGGTGCTCAGTATTTAAGACTGTAAAAGATGGAATTGATTTTTATTTCATAGAACATCATAATTTCTTCAGCAGGGAAGGGCTTTATCATGATGCCTCTTTCAATGATTATCAGGATAATGCTTGGAGATTCGGATTCTTTTCAAGAGCTGCTTTGCAGTTATGTAAGGATTTGCAGTTAAATGTAGATGTTGTTCATGTTAACGATTGGCAGACAGCAGCTATTCCTGCATATATTAAAACTTGGCACTGGAATGATCAAATAGGTCATGCTGCTAGTATGCTTACAATACATAATGCAAATTATCAAGGTATATATAATGCTACTACCACTTATGATTATTTAGGATTAGGATGGAATAACTTTAGTCCTGATACTTTTGAAGATCATGGCAACATAAATTTCCTTAAAGGAGGAATATTCTTTTCTGATGTAGTTACTACTGTAAGCCCTACTTATGCGAGAGAAATTGCTTCACCTTACGGCGGACATGGTATGGCGCCTTATTTACAGAATAAAACAACAAGTTTCTTCGGAATACTTAATGGTATTGATGAAAATGTTTGGTCACCTGAAAAAGATAAATTTATACCTGAAAATTTTTCTGCAGATAAAATGGAAGGCAAAAAGGTATGTAAAAAAGAACTTCAGAAAAGATTCTTACTTGAAGAAGATGATAATGTTGTTTTGATAGGAGCTGTTGGAAGATTTGTTGATCAGAAGGGATATCATTTCATAGCTTCTATAATAGATTCTTTAGTTAATAATATGAAAGTTCAGTTTTGTATACTTGGAACAGGTGATAAAGGTCTTGAAAGTTTCTTCGGAGATATACCTAAAAGATATCCTGGAAGAGTAGGTTCTTATATAGGTTATAATAATGAATTATCACATTTAATAGAGGCAGGATGCGATTTATTTGTAATGCCTTCATTATTCGAGCCTTGCGGACTTAATCAGATGTACTCTTTGAGATACGGAACTTTGCCTATAGTTCATGCTACAGGAGGACTTGAAGATACTGTTGAAAATTATAATGAGCATACTGGAGAAGGTACAGGATTCAAATTCTATGATTCTACTCCTTCAGCATTATATAATACTATTGGATGGGCTGTAAGTGTTTATTATGATCATAGAGACAGATTCACTGCTATGCAGAAAAGGGCTATGAAAATAGATAATTCTTGGGAGAAAAGTGCTAAAGAATATGTTAAGGCTTATGAACTTGCTATTTTGAATAAGAATAATTATGATAGAAATTGCGGTTTATAATGATTTGAATAAATATTGGAGATATTAAGTAATGGAAAAAACTAATAAGATATTATATGTTATGTCCGGACAAAATTTTCAGGATGAAGAATATTTTGATAGTAAAAAAATTTTTGATACTGCTGGTTATAAAACAGAAGTATCATCTACATTTATAGGTACAGCTCAAGGAAAATTGGGCGGAATTACAAATATTGATTTGCTATTCAGTGAAGTTGATGCTGTTGAATTTGATGCTATTGTATTTGTTGGCGGTATAGGATGCATAACTTTATGGGATGATTGGCGTACTCAGGGACTTGCTAAATTATTTTTGGATAATCAAAAGATAGTTGCAGGTATAGGAAGCGGTATTGTAATTATGGCTAATGCTAAAATATTAGAAGGTATTAATGTTACTTGTCTTCCTGCAGATGAATCTCATGTAAGACATGGTAATGCAAATGTTTTGAAGGACAATGTTGTTATTTCAGGAAATATTATAACAGCTAATGGCCCTGCTTCTTCTAAAGAATTTGCCAATGCTATTGTAGGTGCATTGAGTAATATATCTTAATTAATCTTTATAAATAAAAGGCCTATAATCATTTAGGTCTTTTATTTATTAAAAATGTATTATTGTTTAATTCTTAACAGATTTCAAATTTATAAAATAAAAGATGGTACTAACAAATGATAAAAGCAGTATTTTTTGATATAGACGGTACTTTGGTTAGTTTTAATACGCATAAAATTTCAGATTCTTCCAAAGAGGCTATTAAAATTTTAAAAGAAAAAGGAATAAAAGTTTTTATAGCAAGCGGAAGAGCTATGTTTCAAATAGATAATTTAGATGGTTTAGAATTTGATGGATATATAACAATAAATGGCGGAAGCTGTTTAGTTAAAGATAATGGAGATTATAAAGAAATATATAGAGTTTCTTTAGATAAAGATGATTTATTTGCTTTAGCTGATTATCTTAATAAAGATAAATTCCCTTGTACAGTAATAACAAGCGATAATTTATTTATTAATTATACAGGTGATATAATAGCACATCTTTATGGTATGGCAAATGTAAGAGTTCCAGAGTCTAGAGATTTCAATGATTATATACCTAATAATTATGATAAAATCTTGCAGCTTAATATTTTTGTAGATGAGAATAAAGAAAAATATTTGATGAATAATGTATTAAAGAATTCTAAATCAAGCAGATGGCATTTTTCTTTTGCTGATGTAAATTCTAAATATAGCGGTAAAGATGTAGGTATAGATAAGATAATTGAGTATTACGGAATAGATTTGTCAGAAACAATGGCTTTCGGAGACGGCGGTAATGATATAGGTATGATTAAGCATGCTGCTGTAGGTGTAGCTATGGGTAATGCTAATGAAAATGTGAAAGAAATAGCCGATTATATCACTGATGATGTTGATAATGACGGAGTATATAAGGCTTTGAAACATTTTAATATATTGGATTGATTGTTGTAAATAAAGGTTTTTATATGATTAAGGCGGTATTTTTTGATATAGACGGTACTTTGGTTAGTTTTAATACTCATAAGATTGCGGATTCTTCTAAAGAAGCTATCAGAATTTTAAAAGAAAAAGGAATAAAAGTATTTATAGCAACTGGAAGAATCAAAATGCATATAAACAATGTAGATGATATAGAATTTGACGGATATATAACAGCAAATGGCTTTGATTGTTATATAGGCAATAAGTCCATTTACAGACATTCTATAGCTAAAGAAGAAATATATTCGTTAATAGACTATTTAAAAAATAAAGAACAATTTCCATGCTCTGTTATGATGCCTAAAGGTGTATTTATTAATTATATTTCTGATGAAGCTTCTAAATATTTAGAGTCCATTAATCTTAAAATAAATGTAGCAGAAAATTATTATGATTTTTTATTAGAAAATATAGATGATATTTTGCAGATAAATTTATTTGTAGATGAGAATAAAGAAAAAGAATTAATGAGTAAAATATTCAAAAATTGCGAATCAAGCAGATGGCATCCGGCTTTAACAGATGTTAATACAAAAGGCGGCGGCAAACATATAGGAATAGATAAGATAATAGAATATTACGGCATAGACTTATCAGAAACAATGGCTTTTGGAGACGGAGGAAATGATGTTTCTATGATAAAGCATGCTTCTATAGGTGTTGCTATGGGAAATGCTAATAAAAGTGTAAAAGAGGTTGCAGATTATATTACTGATGATGTAGATAATGACGGAATATATAAAGCTTTAAAACATTTTAATTTATTAGATTAATATATAAAAATATAAGGATTTTTATATGGTAAAAGCAGTATTTTTTGATATAGATGGTACTTTAGTGAGTTTTAATACTCATAAGGTTTCAGATTCTTCAAAAGAGGCTATAAGACTTTTAAAAGAAAAGGGTATAAAGGTATTTATAGCAACAGGAAGAATAAAGAATCATATAAACAATGTAGATGATTTAGTATTTGACGGCTATATAACAGCAAATGGTTTTGATTGTTATATAGGTGATAAATCAATTTACAGACATGGTATAGCCAAAGAGGAAATATATTCGTTAATGGACTATTTAAAAAATAGAGAACAATTTCCATGCTCTGTAATGATGAATAGCGGTATATATATTAATTATGTTACGGATAAGGTTAAAAAAGTTTCTGAATCTATAAATCTTCCTATACCGGCAGTTGATAATTATTATAATTTTTTATTAGAAAATATAGATAATATTCTGCAGATAAATTTATTTGTAAATGCTGAAAAAGAAAAAGAATTAATGAGTAAAATATTCAAAAATTGCGAATCAAGCAGATGGCATCCGGACTTTACAGATGTTAATACAAAAGGCGGCGGCAAGCATATAGGAATAGATAAGATAATAGAATATTACGGCATAGATTTATCAGAAACAATGGCTTTCGGAGACGGAGGAAATGATATTACTATGATAGAGCATGCTGCTATAGGTGTTGCTATGGGTAATGCCAATGAAGAAGTAAAAGAGGTGGCAGATTATATTACGGATGATGTAGATAATAACGGCGTTTATAATGCTTTAAAACATTTTAATGTATTGTAATATATGATTAATAATTCTTGAAAAGTCAATAATTTTTTACTATACTTATAATATATGAATTATTTAGTATAATAAAAAATTACTGGAGTTTTTTTATGAGAGCGTTTAATACTGTTGCTTTGATACTTGGAGGAGGCAGAGGAACAAGACTTTATCCTTTAGTAAAAGCCCGTTCTAAGCCTGCTGTATCTTTAGGCGGCCAATATAGAATGATAGATATACCTGTATCTAATTGTATAAACAGCGGATTTAGAAATATATATGTTATAACTCAATTTAATAGTGCATCTTTGAATAATCATATATACAATGCATACAGATTCGATAACTTTTCAGGCGGACATGTAAGCATACTTGCTGCTGAACAAACAGATACTAATATAGATTGGTATCAGGGAACAGCTGATGCAGTCAGAAAGAATTTAGAGCATTTTGATAATGAGTTTGTTAATAATGTTGTAATACTTTCTGGCGACCAAGTATATCGTATGAATTATAATGTTATGCTTCAGCATATGCTTGAAACAGGTGCTGATATAGTAGTAGGTACTGTACCTGTTGTAAGAGAAGATGCCAAAGGCTTCGGAGTTATGCTTGTAAATAAAAGAGGGCAAATTACTAATTTCCATGAAAAACCAAAAGAAGATGAGGCTCTTAACGCTTTAAAATTGAGTGATGATCAAAAGAAAATGTTCAACATAGAAGACCCTAAAAAAGAATATTTAGCTTCTATGGGTATTTATGTATTTAGAAGAAATGTGCTTAAAGAAATTTTATCAGATGTATCTATGATAGATTTCGGAAAAGATATTATTCCTGAAGCTATCAAGAAATATAAGGTATTTAGTTATGCATTTCAAGGATATTGGGAAGATGTAGGAACTATTAAGGCTTATTTTGAAGCTAATATATCTTTCGGAAGTAAGAATCCTCCTTTCGATTTCTATGATGAAAACGCTCCTATATATACTCATGTTCGTTACTTATCTCCTTCTAAAGTTGAAAAGGCTACAGTAACATCTAGTATCATAGCTGATGGATGCCGAATAGAGAATGCTACTATAAAAGAATGTGTTATAGGTGTTCGTTCTGTAGTTCAAAGCGGTTCTACTTTGGAAAGAGTAGTTATGATGGGAAGCGACTATTATGAGGATAGTGAGGATATTGAAAGACTCAATGTTAAGCATATTCCTAAAATCGGTATTGGTAAAAAATGTACTCTTAAAAATGTAATTATAGATAAGAATGTGAGAATAGGTAATGATGTTGTTATTACAAATAAAAAGAAAATACAGCATCAGGACAGCGAATTCTATTGTATTAGAGATGGTATTGTAATAATTCCTAAAAATACAATAGTTAAAAGCGGTACAATTATCTAATATTTGTTAGTTTAAGTTTGTTTGTTGTGGGTAGGAGTAATCTTCTACCCATATTATTATATGTTGAAATAAAAATGTGAAAAATAGTAAAAATATTGTAAAAAAACTTGATGAATATGTATAAAATGTTATACTTGTAAAGATAATTTATATAGATTAATATTAAGGAGAGTAAATCATGAAAAAATTATCTATCTTTTTAGCATCATTATTTATTTTCTCAGCTTCTAGTCTTTTTGCTGACATGGTAGTTCCGCCTTCAGCATTGCCCCAGCAAGCTACTGCTTTTATAAACAGAGTATTTCCTGGTGTTCAAATTTGGAAAGTTGAAAGAGATGGCGGTAAATTTGATGTAAATTTATCTAATGGTGTATCTATAGACTTTTTAGGTAATGGAGATTGGCAGAATATAGACAGTGAATATGCTCCTATACCAGATGCTGCTTTTCCTCCTGCTGTGCTACAAGCTGTAAAAAAAGCATATCCTCAAGCTGCTATTATTGATGCAGAAAAAGAATGGGGCAATTATAAATTAAAATTAAATAATATGATGGAAGTTATGGTGTCTGGAAACGGACAAATAATGGGACAGCAATTTGATGATTAATCAATAAGTCAAAATAAAAATAAAAGCGGCAGAATTAATAATTAACTCTGCCGCTTTTTTAATTTTAAATTAATTATTTATTTAAAGTATTTATTAAATTTTCTACATCTTCTCTTGTAATAATACTTCCGCTCATAGTATGAAGCGAACGAAGGGGAGTTTCAAGCATCATGCTTTCAAACATTTTTTTAGTGTCTGTTTTATCATCTTTGAACATATCATTGAGTCCTGATAAAAGTTTATTATAAAATTCTTTTGCTATATTATTGTCAAGTAAATCTGCCAAATTATTATTAAGATTATAAGGTTTAGATGCTTTTACATTTATAGGTTTTAATTTTCTTCCTAAAAGCTGCTGGAATTCATTGTCTGAAATATTTATCTCTTTAAAGTTGAAATAATTATCAATTCTTTTCTGATAATAATTTATAGAGTTTATTTCCATAGTTTTACTCAATAATAAATTTCTTGATGAATTTCCTATATATATTGTGTAGACTCCGCTTTCTATTTCATACTGTTTTGTATCAGCATTATAGAAAGAAAAACTTCTTTTATTTAATTTTAATATAACAGTTTTAGTTTCTCCAGGCTCTAAAAATACTTTTATAAAAGACTTTAATTCTTTTTGCGGTTTAAACACATTGTTTTCAGGAGCAGATATATAAACTTGAGCAACTTCGCATCCGAATACATCTCCTGTATTTTTTATATCGAATACCACATGTATATTATCGAGTCCTGCAATAGTGTTGGCATCTGAAACAATCAAATTAGAGAATTCAAAAGTTGTATATGATAAACCGAATCCGAATGGGAATAAAACATTTTTTTCTGCTTTATCATAATATCTGTATCCTACAAATATTGATTCTCTGTATTCAACGGCCTTATTGCCTCCGGGAAAATATTTATAGCTTGGATTATCTTCTAAACTTAATGGGAAACTTTCAGCCAATTTTCCGCTAGGGTTAACTATACCGAATATTATATTGAATGCGGCACTGACAGCTGCTTCTCCTGCCAAATATAAATTAAGCACACCCTTTACTTTATCAATCCAAGGCATTAAAACAGGTGCACCTATGGAAAGTACAATCACTACATTTTTATTGACTTTTGAAATTTCTTCTATTAAATGATTATGATTTTCAGGTAAGTTTAGATGTTTTCTGTCGAATCCTTCTGATTCATAAGAGTTTATAAGCCCTGCAAATATTATTACAATATCTTTGTCTTTTGATATATTTACTGCTTCTTCTATTAAGGCATTATCTATATCCGGAGAATTTGAATCGTATCCTTTAGCATAATGGAATTCTATATTATTTTCTTTGAAATATTCTTCGGCAGTATCTATTTTGTATGCATTTATAAGAGAGCTTCCATTACCTTGATATCTAGGCTTTTGAGCGAATTCTCCTATCACAGCAATTTTACTTTCTTTTTTTGCAGGAAGTATTTTATCTTCGTTTTTTAATAATACTATAGAGTTTTCAGCAATTTTTCTAGCTATATTATGATGTTCTTCTTTATCATAATCGAAATTATCATAAATATTATCCATAGAATATAAAGAGAAATATAAAAGTCTTTCTACGGCTTTATCTAATATTTTTTCATCTATAATAGTTTCTTTAACAGCATTATAAACTTTTTTATCATCTTCTCCATTAGTTGAAGGCATTTGTAAATCAAGTCCAGCCTTTAAAGCTTCTACTCTGTCATTCACAGCACCCCAATCTGAAACAACAATTCCATCGAATCCCCATTCATCTCTAAGTATATTTGTAAGCAAGTATTTATTTTCTGATGCGAATGTTCCATTAACACTATTATAAGCACACATAACAGTAGAAGGTTTAGCCTCTTTCACAGCTATTTCAAATGCATATAAATATATTTCTCTTAAAGCTCTTTCATCAACAACACTGTCTATTATGAGCCTTAAAGTTTCCTGATTATTAGCGGCAAAATGTTTTATGCTTGACTGTATTCCATTATCTTCTAATCCGTTTATCCAGCCGCTTGCCATTTTTCCTGCAAGATAAGGATCTTCTGAAAAATATTCAAAATTTCTTCCGCATAAAGGGGAACGTTTTATATTTACTCCGGGCCCTAATACTACGGAAACTTTATTTGCCTTTGCTTCTTTTGATATAGCTTCACCCATTTCATACATTATATTAGGATCAAATGAGCAGGCAGAGCAGCAGGCGGTAGGAAAGCAGGTTGATGAAACTGACTTTTGCAAACTTAATTCATCGGATTCAGTGCTTTGTTTTCTTACCCCATGAGGTCCGTCTGTTAAGTATACAGAGTCTATTTTCAATCTGTCTATTGCTTTTGTTGACCAGAAATCTTTACCGCTTAAAAGAGAGACTTTTTCTTCCAAAGTCATTTCTTTCATTAATTCTTTTATTTTTTGCGAGTATTTATTATCATTCATAATTCAATACCTCAAAATTTGATTATTATATTTATAGGATAGTATAAATATTTTAGTAAATCAATATAAATTATATATATTCTTATGAAGAAGATTAACTATTTTTTTATATTCATAACTTGTAAGTTCATTAGATGACATTAATCTGAAATCTATAAATGTAACTTCTCCGTTATCAAGAAAATAAGGATATGGATATGTATCATTGTATAAATAAAATCCTAAAGATCTATACCAATTTACTCTCCTATATGCTAAGTCATTAGTGTTTTCAGGCACAACTTCTACTATTATAGTATCATACATTTTCATTAATTTTTTTAATGCAGCAGAACCGTAACCCATAGATCTGTATTTTCTCTCTATGGCGAAATATTCTATATACAAAAATTCTTCAAGAAGCCAAGATAAGCAAACTCCTATATGAATATTATCTTTTTTAATGTCATAAAGATTTTTTTTGATTTTGTTATTATTTAAAGACTCTTTTAAACTCCAATTTTCTCGGATATTAAAAGAGTCTTTTATAATTTCTTCATTATAGTTTGAAGAATCAATACTTTCTATTAATTCTATTTCCATTTATCAATTTCATCTAATCTAGGCTTGTATACTTTATTATATATTATTTTTGTGATATTGTCATGCTCTTCTTTATCCTGTATCTTTCTGCTTGTCATTATTTTCATTTTCATAGTTGATATTTCCTGATTTTCATTTATACAAGGCATATCATATTCATGATCGGCGAGTATTAGTCCGAATCTTTTATACCATTCTATACGTTTTTGTGCAATTTCATTTAAATCATAAGGCTCTACTTCTATAACTATTAATTTATTGCTCAATATTTCTAGTATTTTAGTAAGCACTTCAGAACCGTATTTTTTTCCTCTTAAATTTTTATCTATTGCCAAATATTCACCATAATTGAAATCGTCCAAATCCCAGAGCATAGTTAAGCCTATAGGAATATCATCATCTAATATAGCATAAAATTTATAATTATGATTATCCTTATTTTCTAAAGTCATATCGAAATTCCATCTTTCTTCAGGAGGAAAAGCATCATCATATAATTGCTTATAAAAATCTCTGTTTTCTAAATTTTCTTTCATTTCAATCAATTTAATCATAATAAAAACTCCAATATTAGATTTAGTCCGATTATATACTATTTTTAAAATTAAGTAAATATAGTATTTTTTAAATAATTTATATAATTTGTTAATTATGTTTAAGAGTGAAAAAACTAATATCATAATAGTTTTAAATTTTTTACATATCATAGTATAATATAGTAGAGCAGCACATATTATATTTAATAAAGGTATATTTATGAAAAATACACATCTTCCAACAGGCTGGCAAGAATTTAAATTGAAAGATATAGGATTTTTTTTAAGAGGTTCTGGAATATCAAAAAAAGATTTATCAGATACAGGAACACCTGCTATAAGATATGGAGATATATATACTAAATATAATTTTGTCATAAAAGATATTTCATCTTATACAAATTCAAAAGGAACAGAAATAAAAAAAGGAGATATACTATTTACTGGTTCTGGTGAAACAGCTGAAGAAATAGGTAAATCTGTTGCCTTTATAGATGACTATAAAGCTTTAGCAGGCGGTGATATAATAATTTTTAGACCTAATATTGATTTAAACAGTATATTTTTATCATATATTTTAAATTTTGGTAAATGTAGAAAAGATATAAGTATAATGGGACAAGGACATACTGTTGTACATATATACACATCCTCTTTAGAAATATTGAAAGTCATTCTCCCACCCCTAGAGGAACAAAAACGCATAGCAGAAGTATTGTCATTATGCGATGATATTATAGAGAACCTTACGGAGTTAATAGAGAAAAAAGAGCAGTATAAGAAAGGCGTAATGCAAAGAGTTCTAAGCGGTGAAGTGCGATTCAAAGGATTTACAGACAAGTGGAAAGTTTTTAAATTAAAAGAAATAGGTAACATTATTAGCGGAAGTGGATTTCCAATAAAATATCAAGGTAAACAAATTGGAGAAATAGCATTTATAAAAGTTTCAGATATGAACTTAAAAGATAATTCTATTTTTATAAAAAAAGCTAATAATTATATAAATGAAAATGAATTAAAAGAATTAAAAGCAAAAATTGTTCCTATAGACTCAATAGTATTTGCTAAAATTGGTGAAGCAGTAAAATTAGAAAGGAAAAGAATAATATCTATAAAAACTTGTATAGATAATAATATGTCAGCATTAGTTCCATTTGATAATTTTAATAAAAAATATATTTTTTATTTATTAAATAATTATAAATTATCAAAACATTTAAATTTTAGTGCTTTGCCGTCATTAAATATGTCAGATATTTTAGATATAGAATTTCTAATTCCAAATATTGAAGAGCAAAATAAAATATCAAGTTTTTTTTCGCTTATAGATGAGGACATAGAGAATCTTAAAAAGCAGTTAGAACTTCGTAAACAGCAGAAGAAAGGGCTTATGCAAAGGCTTTTAACTGGGGAAGTTAGAATATAAGAAGGTTTTTTTATAGTATTTGTTTGCCTTTTATTTATTGGATTGATTTTTAATATTTGATTTATTTTTTATTATTTGTGAATATAGTAAAAATTTTTAAGTTTGTTAACTATTCGCCTATACCCATTGGGTACGCTTCGCGGCGGCTTTCCGCACGGTATATCATAATATTATGGATAGTCCTTTATACGTGCGGCTGATTACTTATTATTGTACAAATATGTAGTTTTATATTACATTTAAAACATATTTTGCACTATATGCTAATATTTTATATTATTTATAAGTTATAATAACATTGATAAAAAAGCAAAAATTGACAAACTATAGTTGTTTGGGTATATACTGAAAATTTTTAAGTTTGTCAAATATTCGGCATATGGGTTTTCCGCACGGTATTGCAAATTATTATGTATAGCCAACTATATGTGCGGCTGATTACTTATTATTGTACAAAAATTAATAATTTATCTTACAGATAAAACATATTTAACAAATATTAGATAATATTTTATATGATAAAAAATAATAATTTATATTCATAAAAAAGCAAAAATTGACAAAATATAGTTGTTTAGGTATATACTGAAACGATTTCATTTTGCCGACTACTGCACATTATATAATTATTATCATTTTTTTACAGAACAAAATTTTTTTTATTGTTTATAAACTTTTCATAAAAAACTTAAATACTAGAACTTTATACTAAGAAATATGCATTAAATGTATTATAATACCATTGTTTTGGCTACACCAAAGGTGGACTTCGTCAAATGCAGTCCTTTTGCTTCTTTGGGTCACCAAAAGAAGTGGGGGGTCGGGGGCTAGCCCCCGAAAATAATAAAAACATAACAACTATTTTTTGACAAACTATAGTTGTTTAGGTATATACCATTGTATAATACTAGCTAGTACATTGACTTTAAGTTTTAATATTGTATCATATAAACATAATTTTTATATTTTTAAAGGATATAATATGATTTTTGATTATAAAGGAATTACTAATAAAAATAAAGATTTAATATTTGTTGCTGGTCCTTGTGTTATAGAAAGCGAAGAAATGACAATGACTATAGCAAAAAAATTAAAAGAGATAAAGGATAAATTAAATATACAATTAATTTTCAAAGTAAGTTTTGATAAGGCAAACAGAACATCTCTTTCATCTTTCAGAGGGCTTGGAATGAAAGAGGGACTTCAAATACTTCAGAATGTTGGCAAAGAATTTAATTTTCTTACTTTAACAGATATACATGTTCCTACAGATGCAGAAGAAGCTGCTAAATATGTTGACTTCTTACAGATACCAGCTTTT
Source organism: uncultured Brachyspira sp. (assembly GCA_949300355.1). Lineage (GTDB taxonomy): Bacteria > Spirochaetota > Brachyspiria > Brachyspirales > Brachyspiraceae > Brachyspira. The sequence continues at coordinate 4,282 of CASGDY010000037.1, read as the reverse complement.
TTATGCAGACAAACTGATATGCTAAGAGCGTCATGTGAAACAGGAAAGGCAGTTAATGTTAAGAAAGGACAATTCATAAGCGGTTATGATTGTAAATATATAGCTGATAAATGTACTGATGCTATCAATGAAAACAGACTCTTTTTATGCGAAAGAGGTACTATGTTTGGATATGGTAATTTAGTTGTAGACATGAAGAATTTGGAGATAATGAAAAATTATGCGCCTGTTATGTATGATGCCACTCATTCGCTTCAAATGCCTTCTGCTAATAATGGACAGTCAGGAGGAGCTAGAGAGTTCATACCTGCTATATTGAAATCGGCTGTTGCTTTGGGAATAGACGCTGTATTTATGGAGGTGCATCCTAATCCTGATAAAAGTCCTTCAGATTCAGGTACTATATTTGATTTGAATAAGGTTGAGGAATTGTGGACTCAGGTTATAAAGATCAATGATTTAGTTAAGAGTTTGTAATTAAAATATTGAAATAATCAGTATTATAAATGTTACCATATGAAGCAAACAGCTGTATTACTTTGTAAGCATTCATAATGTAAAACTTCAAGTATGAAATTAGTATTGAATCATATAATTTGATTTTATATATAATATAAATGATGAAATTTAATATAAAATATAGCCTTTCACAGAAGGCGGGCTGTGCCTGCTTCTCGCCTGCTAAAGGCACGCACAGCGAGTCGGGCTTCGCCTGGGGCAACAAAAGAAGTGGGGGCACGACTGTGTGCTTCGCAGCAAAGCCGCCGATATAAAAGCAAAAATATAAATTTATTTTTGACAAAATATAATAGTTTATGTATAAATTAATAGAGTTATATTTAATAAAATTAGTAATTTAAAATAGGAATTTCAAATATGAAAAAGATAGTTATTATACTTGCTTCAAGATTGGGTTCTACAAGGCTTCCCCAAAAAGCATTAAAACCTATGGCTAATTGCGATAGTATGCTTGAGCTTATTATTAAAAGATTAAGAAGTTCTAAAATGGCTAATGATGTAATTGTAGCTACTGAAGAAAAATCTTATGAGGCTTTTAAAAATATATTTGATGAATTGAAATGCAGTTATTTTGTTGGAAGCGAGGAAGATGTTTTAAATAGATATAGAAAAGCCGCTGAAGAGTTTAATGCCGATATAGTTGTACGTGCTACAGGTGATAATCCTTTGGTGGGCGTTAAGGCTTTGGACATGATTATTGATTATCATATAGAAAAAAATGCTGATCTTAGCCATTATGATTTACTTCCTTACGGCAGCGGTGTGGAAGTAATAAACTATGAGGCTTTAAAAATTGCCGATGATAATTCTAAAGATGCTTTTGAGCATGAGCATATCACACAGTATCATTATAGAAATCCTGATAAATTCAAAATAGAAAATCCTAAAGTAGATGAAGAATTTGCTATGCCTGAACTTAGAACTACAGTTGATACTATTGAAGATTACAATAATGTATGCAAGATTTTTGAGAAATATAATAATGACATATATGTTGATGTTGATACTATAATAAGCGATATAAGAAATGGAAGATAATAAAAGTTATTATGTTTATATAATACTTTGTGAAAATAATTCATACTATACAGGCATTACTAATGATCTTGTAAATAGATTTAATAAGCATGCAAAGGGCAGGGGAGCAAATTATACAAAATTTCGTAAGCCATTAAAATATCTCTCGGCTTGGAAAGTGGAGAATGTTAATATTGCTTTGAGTGTAGAGCATTATATAAAGAGTATGGATAAAAAAGTAAAAACTATGTTCATAGAAAACAACAGACTTCTTAAAAGTTATTATATAAAAGAGATGAAAAATAAAAAGAAAGATTTTAACAGCAGTATAAGTATTAGAAGCATCAGCAAAAAAGATATAGAAAATATAAATAATACATTTCATAAAGAATAGTTATCAAACTATATTATTTGACAATTATATTTTTGTATTGTATCATTAAATAAAAAACTATATAAGGAATTATTATGTCTTCTTTAAATACTCAAATAAGAAAAGATATAGTAAGTATGGTTTATAATGCCAATTCTGGACATATAGGCGGTTCTTTATCATTGGTAGAAATAATGCATACTCTATATTTTAAAATTATGAATATTGACCCTAAAAATCCAAAAATGGACGGCAGGGATATATTTATTATGTCTAAAGGACATGCCTCTGCTGTACTTTATTCTACATTAGCCCATAGAGGATTTTTTCCGACTGATGAACTTTTAACTTATAGAAAATTAGGTTCAAGACTTCAAGGACACCCTTCTAAAAAGAATTTAGAATGTATAGAGGCTTCTACAGGTTCTTTGGGACAGGGTGTTTGTATAGCTTTAGGTGCTGCTTTAGGATATAAATTAGATAAAAAAGATGCTAAAGTTTTTGTTATAGCAGGAGACGGAGAGGCTCAGGAAGGTACTTTCTGGGAGTCTGCTATGGCTGCCGCTAATTACAAACTTGATAATTATACTCTCATCATAGACCATAACGGATTGCAGATAGACGGTAAGAATGATGAAGTTATGAGTTTAGGAGATTTAGAAGCTAAAATGAAAGCATTCGGCTTTGAAACATTTGTTGTTGACGGACATAATGAAAAAGAGCTTGAAGAAGTATTTAATAAAAAAGTATCCGGAAAGCCTAAATGTGTAATTGCTCAAACAGTTAAAGGCAAAGGGGTATCATTTATGGAAAATAATGTAGGCTGGCATGGAAAAGCTCCTAATAAAGAAGAATATGAAAAGGCTATGGAAGAGTTGAATAAACTTGATTAATGAAAATTTTTAAGTATAAAATATTAAGGAATAATTACTATGGAAAAAAAGGCAATAAGAAATGCTTATGGTGAGGCTTTAAAGCGTCTTGGTGAAATAAATAAAAATGTTGTAGTTTTAGATGCTGATTTATCCGGCTCTACTATGACAAAACTTTTTAAATCTGCTTTCCCTGATAGATTTTTTAATATGGGAATAGCCGAACAAAATATGATGGGAGCAGCTGCAGGACTTGCTATTGAAGGAAAAATACCTTTTGCTTCTACTTTTGCTATGTTCGGAGCAGGAAGAGCTTTTGAAATTATTAGAAACTCTATCTGCTATCCTAAATTAAATGTTAAAGTAGCAGTTACTCATGCTGGTATATCAGTTGGTGAAGACGGTGCTAGTCATCAAAGTATTGAAGATATATCTTTAATGCGTTCTATACCAAATATGACAGTGATTGTGCCTTGCGATGCTGTTGAGGCTGAAAAAGCTGTATTTGCTGCTGCTGAATATGACGGACCATGCTATTTAAGAATGGCTAGACCTGCTACGAATATTATCACAAAAGAGGATACTCCTTTCAAAATAGGAAAAGCTAATGTACTTAGAGAAGGTAAAGATGTATGTATATTTGCTTGCGGAATAGTGGTATCAGAGGCTTTAGAGGCTGCTCAAATAGCTGAAAAAGATGGAATATCTGTAACAGTTGTTGATGTTCATACTATAAAGCCTATAGACAGAGAAATTGTTGCTGAGATGGCTAAGAAACATAAAAAACTTATTAGTGTTGAAGAACATTCTATAATAGGAGGACTTGGTTCTGCTATATCTGAAGTTTTAACGGATGAATATCCTACTAAACTTATAAGAGTAGGCATAAAAGATACCTTCGGTGAATCAGGAACAGTTGAAGAGCTTATTAATAAATATGGTCTTAATGCAAAGGCTATTTACGATACTTTTAAATAATTAATGATTTAATTATAATAAAAAGGAGAGTATTTTTTAATACCCTCCTTTTTTATTTTTATATGTTAATAACATTATTTTAAATTGAATTTAAACATTTCTTTCAATTTATTTCGGCATCCTCCGCATTCAGTCCCTGCTTTGGTACGTTTTACAAGTTCTTTTAATGTTTTTATACCATGTTCTTTTTCTAAATATTTTATCTCTTCAATAGAAAGCTCTTTACATTTGCATATAAAATCATTATTTATCAATTTAGATATCCCAATTTTATTTTTTAATACTTAATATTTTTCCAGTTTTTTTATATTCTTCTAATAAATCTTTGATATCTCCTCTGCAGCTCCAGCAGGTAATGCCAGCTTTTGTATGATGCATAACTTCTTCTAATGTTGTATAATTATTTTCCTTGATTGCATCGATTACTTCTTTATATTTTATATTTTTACAAAAGCATATAGTGCTATTTAAATTCTTTTCAAACATAAATTTTCTCCCATATTAATAATTGATTTATTTTAAC
>CASGDY010000036.1 GCA_949300355.1 uncultured Brachyspira sp. | reverse complement strand
GTATTTTTATGTATTAAAATTAAATTATTTATATTTAGAATTTGATTTTTTTTATTTTTCGATTATATTATAGAATATAAAAAATAATTAGTTTTTTGAAAAATATCTAAATTTTTTTTAGTATGGTTTTGTTATTATGAAAATAAATAATCTTTCTTTTAGGATACCTTTTATAATTTCTATTATGTTCATATTATGTATGTCAATTATTGTATTAATAATCACAATAATAAGTTCAAATTCTATAGAAGATACAGCAATAAAGGGGTTAAGAGTTGCAGCAAAATCGTATTCAGATATGATAGATTTATATTTTACTGAAAAAAGATTGGTTATGGATTTATATTCTAAAGATCCGAATTTGTCAAGATATTTAGTAAATCCTACAGAAGAAAATAAATTAGCAGCAGAAGAATCTTTAAAAGAATTTACCAGAGAAGTTGCAGATACTCAGGTTTTTTATAATTATTCTCTTGTTAATTTTGATGCCAATATCATACTCGATTCTATAGGCGGAAAATTACTTCATATAAATTATGGTAAAAATTCTCCGGATTGGACTAGATTCAGAGATACCGGATATGATTTTGCAGGAAGGGATTTAATTCAGCCTTCATCAGCTAACCCTCTTAATGCTATATGTGTTATATGGAAAGGTGTTAAAGATGAAAATGGAAAAGTAGTAGGAGTTTTGAATAGTTCTATTAACTGGATGAAATTTATAGATGATTACATACTTACTAGTCATATAGGTGAAACAGGAGCTATAAGTATTATGGATAAGAATAGAAATATAATAGCTCATACAGATACTAATAAATTATATATATATCATAGTGATATTATAGCAGCTACATCTTATGAAAGAAAACCTGAAACTATCTTAGAAAAAGAAGATGAATTTTTTCAGTATGTTTTAGATAATAAAGAGGGAATTTTGGAATATATTGATGATGATAATGTATCTCAGATAGCATTATTTAATCCTATACATAATACTCCTTGGTATTTAATAGTGAGCTACAGTCAAAATGAGATTTATGGGGATAAGAACAGACTTACAAAAATAGTTATAATCATAGCGATAGTTATGTCTATTATAATTTGTTTTATAGGTAAATTGATAGCTAGGTCTATAATTTTACCTTTAAATATGGTTGTAGATGAAGCTGATAATATATCTAAAGGTTATATAGGTAATAATAACAATAATATTTCATGCAGTACTAGAAAAGATGAGATAGGAAGACTTATGTGCAGTTTTTATAATATGAAAGCAGCCTTAATAAATGCTGTTAATGTTGCCAATAGTATTGCTGTAGATGCAAAGGATAAAGCAGGAGAGATATCGTCAAAGAACAGTAAGCTCCATGCTGAAACAGAAAGTAATTCTTATAAAATGCAGGAAACTTCTAGTATAACTAACAATATAGGGGATTCCGTATTAGAGACTACTAATTATGCAAATTAGCTTATCGATATAATGAAAGAAGCCAATAATTCTATAGATATGGCTGACAGCAGTATTGCCGAAGCTGCTGATAATGCTAATTCTGTAAGCGAGGCTAGTAATAAAATAAAAGATATTACAAATGTTATAGAAAATATTGCTTTTCAAACGAATATATTGGCTTTGAATGCCTCTGTTGAAGCTGCAAGAGCCGGAGAAAATGGAAGAGGTTTCTCTGTTGTAGCAAATGAGGTTAGAAATTTAGCACAAAGTACATCAGGATCTGTAAAAGATATATCTTCTCTTATAGAGGAGAGTCAGAAACGTATAGAGTTAGCTGCTAAATCTACAAACAAATCTAAAGAATTGTTTAATGATATGAAAGAAAAGATAGAAAAAGCATATTCCCTGCTTTCTAATTTCAGCAGTGCTTTGAAATTACAAAAAGATGGTATAGATTCTATTAGCTCTCATATATCAAATATAGAATATAGTTCAAGAAATAATACTAAATTAGCAGAGGATGTAAGTGAAATTTCAGAAGAATTGGAAGAGTTATCTATAAAATTAGAAGATGCTATGTCTTTTTTCAAAATAAGAGATAATCTTAAGTGAGAAAAGATACAAAAATATAGTTTTTAATATCAAATTTTGTGAAAAATTAAATATAATTAATGCTTTGTAAATCATAATTGTACTTGAAAAAATTATTATCTATGATACAATATAAGAGTGTAATCTTAATTAAATCAAGGTTAAATTATTATGAAAAATTCTCAGGTATTTATGGAAGGTGTTTGGAAAAATAATCCAACCTTCGTTCAGGTTCTTGGTATGTGTCCTAGTTTAGCAGTTACAAGCAGCGTAATGAATGCGTTAGGTATGTCAGCAGCCACTATATTTGTTTTGGTTTGTTCGTCTGCTTTAATCTCTCTTATTAAGAAGATTTATGCTAATGAAGTTAGAATTATGGGATACATAGTGGTTATAGCAGCTTTCGTTACTTTAACAGATATTGTTATGAAAGCTAAGTTTTATACATTATCTTTGGCATTAGGTCCATATATTCCTCTTATAGTTGTAAACTGTATAATATTAGGAAGGGCAGAGGCTTTTGCTAATAAAAACGGAATTATACCTAGTATTTTTGATGCTTTAGGTAATGGTGTAGGTTTCTTTATTGCTTTAACATTACTTGCTTCTATCAGAGAGCTTTTAGGTAATGGTACTTGGCTTGGTTTTGATATAGTAGGTGCTTTAAGAGGGTTCTTTGAGTCTGCTATGCCTTTCGCTTTGAATGCATATAATGAAATTACTACTCCTTGGGTTGTTATGATTATGGCTCCTGGTGCTTTCTTCACTTTAGGAACTTTAATTGCTATCAAAAGAGCTATAGACGCTAGAGGAGGAAAAGCTAATGGTTAATTTAATTTTATTATTTGTGGCAACAGTTTTAGTTAATAATTTCGTTTTAACTAAATTTTTGGGTATATGTCCGTTTTTGGGAGTATCAAACAAGCTAGATTCAGCAATTAGTATGGGTATTGCCGTTACTTTCGTATTGGTTTTAACTGCTGCTGTTAGCTGGATGATACAGTATTACATATTGGTTCCTTTTAAAATCGAATTTTTACAAACTATTCTTTTCATTATTGTAATCGCAGCTTTAGTACAATTTGTTGAGATGGTAGTAAGAAAAACTAGTGAAAGTTTATATCTTTCTTTGGGTATTTATCTTCCTCTTATTACTACTAACTGCTGTGTATTAGGATTGGCTTTATTTGGTGTTTTATACAAATACAACTTTATACAAAATATAGTATTTGCTTTAGGTGCAGGCGTTGGTTTCACATTGGCTTTAGTTATAATGGCTAGCATAAGAGAACGTTTAATGACTGCAGATATACCGGAAGCTTTTAAAGGTCCTGCTATGCCTTTCATTACTGCTGGCATACTTGCTCTTATCTTCTATGGTTTTTCCGGAATAATAAAAATATGATTATTGAGTGTTAGAAGTATTTTATAAGGATAATAAAAATGATGACATCTGTTTTAGTAGCTTCAATATCTTCAGGCTTAATTGCTTTGATATTGGCTGTTTTATTGATATTTTCTTCAAAAATTTTCAAAGTTGAAGTTGATGAAAGAGTTACAACACTTACTGAAATGCTTCCTGGTGCTAACTGCGGCGGCTGCGGTTTTCCAGGTTGTGTGCAGTTCGCTAAAGCTTTAGTTGATGATAAAGCTCCTGTAGACGGCTGTTCTGTTGGAGGTCCTGATACTGCTGCTAAAGTTGCTGATTTCTTAGGTAAAGTAGCTCCTGAACAAAAAGAGAAAACAAGAGCATATATTTTCTGTCATGGACATAATGGTATAGCTAAATCTAACAGAGTTTATAAAGGTGCTCCTACTTGTGTTTCTGCTGTTATGGCTGGAGGAAATAAAGAATGTTCTTACGGCTGTGTTGGTTTTTATGATTGTATGAACGCTTGCGAATTTGGTGCTATTGTGAAAGATGAAGAAACAGGAATGCCTGTTATAGTTGAAGATAAATGTGTTTCATGCAGTGCTTGTGTTAAAGCTTGCCCTCAGAAACTTATTGAGATTCACCCTGTTTCTCAAGATATACATGTTTATTGTAAATCTAAAGATAAAGGTCCTATAGCTAAAAAGGCTTGCGACAGAGCATGTATCGGATGTAATATATGTGTTAAAAATACAAAAGAAGGCGGTATGAAAGTTGATAATTATCTTGCTATAGTTAATTATGAGGACTATGCTGTTACAAATGAAAGTATAGCTAAATGTCCTACTAAAGCTATTACTGATGAAAAAGTAAATTCAGTAAAAAGCCTTCCTGTGCCTTTAAAAAAAGCATAAGAACTATTTAATTGAAAATTAAAAACAAGGGCGGTAATTAATTTATTATCTCCCTTGTTTTTTTATATTATAAATCTATATAATAAAGTACAATATCTTCATACTCATTATTTTTATTCATATATCCTTTTTTAACTATACCTATTTTATTAAATCCAATTTTTTCATATAGTTTATGGGCATTAATATTTGATATTACAACGGCATTAAATTGAAGTATTTTATATCCTAATTTTTTACCTTGCTCTATAGAATCTCTTACTAAGGCTTCTCCTATTCCCTTTCCTCTTGATTCTTTACTTACTGCATAAGAGGCATTTGATATATGTCCGCATCTTCCTATATTATTAGGATGAAGTATATATACACCGAAAACTTTATCATTATCTATTGCAATACCTGTATAGTCTTGAGTGCTGAAATATTTATGGGCTTCTTCTTCGTTAGATAATGTTTCTATTTGAGGAAAATATATACCTTCTTCTATTATATCATTCCATATTTTTAAAACTTCTTTAATATATTTTATATCATATTTTATTATATGCATTTTCTATTCCTTTTATTGATATTAAATCATTATATTAATTAAAATATTATTATGCAATAAGATTTTATCATCTTGACATAAAATAATAATATGACTATAATATATTTAGTCAAAAAACATACTATTAATAATTTATTTTTTATATCTTAATCATTTTCTTTAGTATATGTTTTTATAATCCTTATAATATTTTTTCTTTTTATTTTAAAGGAATAATTAATGGAACTTAATAATACAACTTTAATAGAAAACAGCAGCATCAATTTATTTTCAAAATTTGCAATACCTAGTATATTGGGCATGATAATGGGAAGTGCTGCTGTATTTGTAGACGGTTTTTTTGTAGCACATTTTATATCGGCAGAGGCTTTTACTGCAATAAATATAGTATGGCCTATAACTGCTTTATCTTTCGGTATTTATGTAATGCTTACTATAGGTTCTGTTGCTCTTGCCGGAAAATGCATAGGTGAGAATAATATAAGACGTGCCAATTTAATATTTACTCAAACTTTAATTGTTGTTCTTACTATAGCTAGTTTTCCTTTGATTATAGCATATATATTTAGAGAGAGTCTTCTTCCTTTTTTTGGAGCACATGGAGAAGTTTATGAATTATCATTAGATTATATAGAGGCTGTACTATTTGCAACATTTTTTTGGGGAATGGCTTATGTTTTAAGTCAGTTTGTAAGGCTCAATGGTTCTCCTAGATTTGCTTCTGCAATGTTTATAATATCATCTTTGGCTAATATGGTATTGGATCCTCTTTTTATTATAGTTTTTCATTTTGGAATTGCCGGAGCTGCTTGGGCTACTGCAATATCACAGATAATAGCTTTTTTGATGGGATTATTATATTTCTTCAAACCTAATTGCAGATTAAAGATAATAAAAATTTACGGAGGCTGGATATATATACTAAAAGCTGCATTTAATGGATTTTCTGAGTTTTTAAGCAATTTTTCATCAGGACTTATTCCTTGGCTTTTTAATATAACAGCATATAATATTTCAGGAAACAGAGGCATACTAGTATATTCAGTTGCTAATTATGCAATAATGTTTTTTATAATGCTTGCATATTCAATAGGCGAGGCATTAGAGCCTTTGGTAAGTGTTTCTTATGGTGCTAGAAATAAAAACAGAATGAAAGATTTTTTAAAGATATCTGTATTTTTAATTACTTTTATATCGGTATTAAGTTCTATTATACTTTTAATTGATCCTAGTCTTCTTGTTAATACACTTTTAAAAGATGTTGATAATCAAACTTTTGATGATGCTTTATTTTTTGTAAGAACCTCTATACCTACATTCATAGGCGTTGGAATAAATATCGTAATGAGTGCATATTATACTTCGGTTCAAAAGGCTGGTGCTTCTGCAATTGTTGCTGCTTTAAGGAGTATGATTCTGCCTGTTGTATTGGTATTAACTCTACCAAATATTTTCGGATTTATAGGTTTGGTTTTGGTTTTGCCTATAAGCGAGATAGCTACTTTGATAGTATCTTTTGCATTATATAAAAATAGAAGTGCTGATATATTACTTACAGAATGATTATTTTATAAAATTATTCTAATATTGTAATGAAAAAATAAAATATTAATATATACTGAAAATTTTTAAGTTTCTCAACTGATGCGCTTTATATAGAATTATCAACTTTTTTGCCGCACAAAAAAGCTGCTGCCACAGGCACGCTTCGCGAAAACGCAATTGCTAAACTTTATATTAAAAACATGCCTATTAAATATAGGATACAGCCTAAAAATGCAGTCTTTTTGGTTCTTTGTGCCAACAAAAGAACTGGGGGTGTGGGGGCAAAGCCACCACAAACAATAAAATTGAAAAAACTAAAATTGACAAAATGTAATTGTTTAGGTATATTCAATTATATATAAAAACTATTTAAGAGTGATAATATGAATATAAACAAAAAATTTTATTGTGATGTATTGATTGTAGGCGGAGGAATAGCTGGACTTATTGCTGCTGAAAGAGCATTGAAAGTTTTTAAAAGAGTATGCATTGCTGATTCTTCTAAGATTTGTTCTGGAGCTTCTTATTTTCCTTTGAAAGCTACATTAGGCATACAGGCAACAAAAGATGAAAATGATTATGATAAATATTATGAAGATATAACTAATATGGGTAAAGGTGTTGAAAATCCAGAGCTTATAAAAACTTATATTAAGAATATTAAAAGAGATGTTTATCTTCTAAAAAGAATAGGTTTTAAACCTTGGCTTAGAAAAGATTCAAGACCTGCTTGTTTTGCTAAATACTCAAGAAATATTTTTTTGATTAATGATTGGAATGGGGCTAGAAAAAGAGCTAATAAAATTTTCAGAAAAAATAAAAGACTGAAAATATTTGAAGAAAGTTCTTTAATAAGAATCATAAAAAATAATGATAAAGTTTATGGAGCAATATTTCAAAATAAAGATAAATTTTTCTTTATAAAATCTAAAGTGATAATTTTAGCTGCAGGAGGAATTGCAGGAAATTATAAAAATAGCTTGTATCCAAAAAAAATTAATGGTACTTGTCATATAACGGCATTAGATGCTGGAGCTTATGCACAAAATATGGAGTTTATTCAATTTATACCTGCATATTTAAAGCCTAAATATAATGTTTTGTTTGGAGAGCATACTTTTAAATATTGTATTGGCATGTATGATGAAGATAATAAATTAATTTTAGACGGAATAAACGATGATAAAAATAAAAAATTATGGATTGAAAGAAGTGCTTATGCTCCTTTCAGCATAGATTTTGAAAGCAGTGAAATAGATTTAAAAATACCTTACAGCGGAGTAAAGTTAAAATATTCTGAAGATTTATATAAGGACAAAGAAGAATTTTATACTGTTTATTTGGATTGGCTGAAGAAAGAAATGAATATTGATTTACTTAAAGATGAAACTTTAATAACTCATTTTGCTCATAGCTGTAATGGAGGAATAAAAATAGACAGCAATGGATTTACCGGTGTTAATGGGCTTTATGCTATTGGCGAATTATCATCTGCTATAGAGGGAGCTAATAGGTTAGGCGGAAATTCTGTTGGCGGTGCTTTGGTGTTTGGTAATAATGCTGTTAAAGATGCTTACAGATATATTAAAAATAATAAATTTAATGATAATCAAAAATTAAATACTATAGAAAAAGAATTTAATGATTGGATAAATGATATTTCAAAAGATGATAAAGAAAATATTCTTAGAAAAAATGAAGTGCTTGAAAAAATAAGAGAATTAGTAAGTGAAAATTTATCAGTTGTAAGAAGCAGAGAAAAAATAGAAAATTTTTTAAGAAAGATTGATGAGATTAGAAGCAATTACAGTATAAAAGAAAATATTAAAGACGGTTCTATAGAAATTTATTTAATTATTGAAAGTGTTAAAATGATTGCCTTGTGTATGCTTGAGAGAGATGAAAGCAGGGGATCACATTACAGAGAGGATTTTAAATATTCATCTGATAAAATTTATAAGCTTCAGGTAAAAAGAGAAAATAACAAAACTATAATAAATAGGCTTTATATATGATATTAGTTTTACAGATATATAAATTATACTTATTTTTATATATCTGTAATACTTAAATATTTTATAAATTAGATTTTTATTACTGTTTTTACTATATTTTCTTTGTCATTTAAACTATTATCCAAAGCATTTTGTAAATCATTGAACTCATAAATATTGCTTACTATATTCTTTATGTTAATGGCTCCGCTTGATACAGCTTCTATTGATAATGGGAATATATGTCTGTATCTAAATACTGTTTTGAAAGTTAATTCTTTATCCAATGCTAAACCTAAATTCATATTCATCATTCCTGTTTTACTATATCCAACCAATACCATAGTAGAGCCTTTTTTGGCAAACTCTATAGCTTGATTAGTTACTGATTCAGCACCTGATGTTTCTATTGTTAAATCGCTTCCTTTTCCATTTGTTAATTCATAAACTCTTTTAACTACATCTTCTTTTGAAGCATCTATAACTCCTGAAGCTCCCAATTCCAATGCTTTATCCAAACGTTTTTTTATAATATCTATTACATAAACTTTTGATATTCCGCATGCTTTTAATGAGAGCATAGAGCATAAACCTATACATCCTGTACCTGTAACGAATGCGGTCTGTCCTAATTTAGCTTCTCCCTGCATAGCGGCATGCATTCCAACTGATAAAAGTTCTATTAAAGAGCCTTCCATAGTAGTTAAATTATCTGGAAGTTTGAAGGATAAATGTTCGGGGTGAGTTACATATTCTTGAAATACTCCGTCTACAGGATGGGTTGCAAAAAATATTACATCAGGACATAAATTGTATTTACCGCTTCTGCAAAACTCGCATTCTCCGCATGTTTTACCTGGTTCCAATGCTACTTTATCTCCTACTTTTAAATGTTTAACTTTATCTCCTATTTCTACAACTGTACCGCTGCATTTATGTCCTAAAACAAATGGAGGCTTTACTATATATTTTCCTATAGAGCCATGTTCATAATAATGCAAATCAGAACCGCATACTCCTACATATTCTAATTTTACTAAAACTTCATCATTTTTTGGCTTTGGTATATCTCTTTCTATAAAATCAATTTTTTTAAATCTGTCATAACAGCGACTTTCATTTTAGAATTCATTTTTTATTCTCCGTTAAATAATATATTAAATACTTTTATAAATATATTTTATAAAAGTATTTATAAGTATAAAACTAAAACAGCTATTGTCAAGTAATTTTTTAAATTTATTGAATTAAATTTTTTCTATGAAATTGTGTATATGAAGCAAAGCTGCACCTAAAGCCGAACCCTCAAAATGATGTCTGCATACTTTTATATAATCAGCATTATTTTCAAATATATTAGATTGAGAAACCATTGTCCTAAAATCTTCAATATAATCTTTAAAGTAACTTCCTATATATCCGCCTATTATGATATCACAGTCGAATGACATTCTTAAATTATTTACAGCGATAGATAAATAATATAGATAATTATTCCAAGCTTTTAAAAATTGTTTATTACCATTTTTTAATTCTTTAAAAAACATATCCAATTTTCCTTCTGCCAAATCTGAAAGTAAATTAGCTTTAGTATAACAATATAAACAGCCTATTTTGCCGCAATAACATTTTTTGCCTTTTGGTTCTATTGTAATATGTCCGAACTCTCCGGCTCTGATATTTTCTCCGGTATAGAGTTTTTTATTTAATATTATAGCCCCTCCGACACTATCGCTTAATGATAAATAAACAGCATCATTATCAATATATCTAGACTCGGCAAATCCTGCAGCATTAGCATCATTTATGAATATGCACTCTAATGGAATATATTTTGAAAAATTAGAACATTCAACATTTTTTATGCCAAGCACATAAGATGAAGTTATGTATTTTCCTGATTTATCTATTATTCCAGGTATTGATACACCAGCACCTAAAATTTTGTTTATATCAATTTCTTTTATAAAATCATCGATAGATTTATGCATCCATAAAAAATAATTATCTGTATAATTGAAGATTTTTTTTAATCTTATATGCTTAACAACATTTCCGTATAAATTTACTAAAACTAAACTTATATGATTTTTGGTTATATCTATACCTAATGAATATCTGGCATCTTCATTAATGGATATAGCCTTCGCTTTTCTTCCTCCGCTTGATTCGAATTCGCCTTCTTCTTTTATTAGATTTTCTTTTGACAATTCTTTAAGATTCTGTAAAACCGTAGGCATACTCATATTTAATGATACTGCAATTTTCTGTTTTGATACTCTAGAATTATTAAGAATATATTTATAAATTGTATTTTTATTTATTTTTTTTACTTCTATGTTGCTGCTTTTTTTATATATCATAACTTTTTATATTCTCTTTTGAAAAAATAAATTATAATAAGAGTATACAATAAATTAAAAAATTGAAAATATATCAAATAAAACAAATTCATTACATTTATTATAATAAAGATTCTCTGTTATAATCTGTTATATCACTTCCTATTTTTTGTGCTAGTTCTTTTACTGTAATTTTTTTGTCATATATTGCATTAAGTTCGCTGTCAGTTGCTCCAATAAGCTCAACAAAAATAACTTTTCCGTTAGGTGTATCTATTTCTCCTGCTTCATCTGGTATTGTTATAAAGCCTGTTATTTTAGATTTTTGCTTTGAGTCTATTCCTTCTTTCTGCTTAGTCCATATATATTCGTATGGATTAAATATTGAGCCGCTTTCAAATACATATCCTGCTAGCTGCTGTAAAAAGCCTACTGCTGATTTTATTTCATCATCTGATGCATCTTCGTCTTTAGTATTATTAGCTTGTTTTTCATTCATTTTTAATTTAAAAGTGAGTTCAAAACCGAATCCGCTGTATTCTTTATTGTCAAATTCTTTTTCATAAAGCTCACTGAATCCGTAAGTAACAAAATGATAGTATCCGTTTCCTCTGTAAACGCTTATTCCGTCAAGAGGGTCTTTTCCTCCAAGTTCATAGCTTATTATAGGTCTATAGTGTAAAGGCTCTTTTTGTTCTTTATATATTTTTTCAAAAGTTTTAGTTATGGCATTAAAACCAGAATTGTTTATTTTTTCATTACTATTTAAATCTTCTAAATTATCTCTCATATTTAATTCCTTTATATTTGTTTAATAATATTATATAATAATTTGTTTTTTTGCAATATGCAATTATTATACATGACAACTTTTTACTTATGTTTAGACAATTATTTTTAATATAAAATGACAACTATTTTTATATTTTTGACAACTTTATTATTGACTTTATATATTATTATGCTATATTTATATTATGAAAATGATTGTATTGGGAGATATATATGCCTTCAGATAAAGAGAATAGAATTCTAGAGCTTTTAAAAAATAATAATCTTAACTATAAAGATTTAATTATGTATTTGATTGAAGAAACTGAAGGTAAAGAATCAGATTATAATACTATAAAAACTAATTTCTCTAAAATGATTTCTGGTGAGAGAAAGTTTAAATATGAATATATACCTCTAATAGAAAGAAAATTAAAAACTACTTTTGATTATATTCTTAATGGCAAAAGCAAAATTCTTAATGAATTTATACCTAGAGGATTAAGATATACTGCATATGTTGATAATGAAGAAAAGTATAAAAGTTTATTGCAGGAACTAAAAATTGAAAGCAATATTATCTATATACAAGATGAATATAACAAAAATATAGCTGATTATATTATTGATTATAAATCTATAAATGGTATTAAGTATTTAATTGATAATGACTTAATAAAGTATTTAAATACTGAAAGTGTATTTGCAATTATAGATATTATAATGAATAAAAAACCTGAGTATATTCTTAATATATTAAACTTTCATTTATGTGCTGAGAGCAGTTTTGATGAATTATTAAAAAAAGATGATATTGAAATTAAGATATGCGGAAGTTTTGATTTTAATACCGTATTTAAAAAGAATATATCCAAATATCAAGAATTAATAGATAGAATCATACAAAATGATAATCTTTTTAATTTATTCTTTTTAGAAGATGAAGATTATAAGGCTGATTATTTTTTATATAAAGATAATAATTATGAAGTATATTCCTTTAACATCATTATTTTATTTATTTTTGATAGGATAAATCATTCTTATTCTATATACAAAGAATGTAATGGAGGTGGTAAATTAAAAAAAATAGATTCTCTTTTATCAAGATATAATGATATTATACATAAAGAGATATATGAAAATGAAATAAGTGCTGCTAATGTATCTATAGAAGATTTAGAATTTGATTATATAGATAAAGATATTTATTCTGATAAAATATATTATTGTTCTTTTTGGAAAAACAATAAAGCTGCATTAATATTCAGATATAGTAAGTATGATTCTTCAGTTATTGACGGAAGTATCAAGAAAGATTTTGAAAAATTATCAAACAGATTTTCTAAATCATCTATGATAACAAATAATAAAATCAGAATTAAAGATAATAAAGTTTATAAAACTAGATCTAATAATGGAAAAGAATATGAATTTCTAAGATTTATGGAACAAAATAATTATAAAAAAGTTCCAAAATATTATGGACATGAAAATAATGAGGATATATTTGAGTATATTAAAGGCGGCACAGAAAAATATGTTTATATTATGCCTATAGAAAAAATATATCAGGTTCTTGATATAATCAAAGAAATTAATGAAATATCAAAAAAACATTTAAAAGGTAAAGTTTATGTTCATAATGATTTAAGTCCTTTGAATGCTGTGTTTAATAATAAGGGTAAAATTACAGGAATAATAGATTGGGAGCATTGTAAAATAGGAGAGGAGCATGAGGATTTAATTTATATTATATGGACTTGGTCAAATATAGGGGCATTAGATAGAAAGCATGATCAATTATTAGATTACTTTGAGAAAATAATCAAATACTATAACCCAAGTGATGAAGTTAGAAAAGATTTTGTTGATAAAATGAAAAAAGTTATGGACTCAAAACAGGAAGAGGCAAAAAAAATATATGGACGCGATTCTAAAGAGTATATACGAATATATGAATGGGTAGAATGGAGTAAAATTTGGGTAAGATTTAATAGGGATATAATTACTAAAATAGTTAATGAAAAATAAAGGAGTTTATGAGTATGATTAAAAATATTTTATGTTTTAAAAATTTTAATTACAAATTATATTTCTCTTTAATATTTTTATCTTTGTTTCCAGCATTATATCAAACTATAAGAACTATGATAATTTCAATTTCTACAGACTCATCGGTATTTAATGTTATAGGGCAGCTTGAATGGTTTGATTTAATCAATGAAACATTACTCGCTTTTTTGCATATACCTCTTTATGCTATATTTAACAGAGTAATAAAAAATGATGATGATAATTTTCCAAAAGTTACTTTCAAAGTTATGACGGTTGGATTTATACTATATTTTTTATTCTCTATTATTGTTTACATAATATCAAGAAGCCTTATAGGATTTATGAATGTAAATGAATCAGATATAGATTTAGTTACTAGATATTTGAATTTAGAAACTATAGCATTCGTTATTGGTTTTATTATCACTTCTGTAAATATAGTTATAGTATCAAAAGAATTATATAAAGTTTTTATAATATTTGCATTTGTAAAAACTTTGCTTCTTGTGATATTAGATTTTAATTTAGTAGCAAGATTCAATGCTTTCGGTGTTGCATATTCTAATATGATTATAAATACTTTAATGGGAATATTGGGTATTGTTATTTTAATAAAAATGGGTTTGTTAAAATTATCAGGCTTTTCTAAAGATGATAAAAAAATATTCATTTCATATTTCAAAATAGGTATATTTTCAGCATTACAAATTTTGGTTGATAATATAGTGTATGCTTTAATGGTAGTAAAAATGGTTAATCTTGTTGCTGAACAAGGTAATTATTGGGTAGCAAATAATTTTATATGGAATTGGTTATTAATGCCAGTATTAGCTTTAAATGAAGTAATAAGAACTAATTGCAAAGAACAGAAAAATACTCAAGTTGGAAATTATTTTAGAATAATATTTATAATTACAATTTTAGGAGCTATTGCAGTTTCATTTTCAAATATATTCTTTCAATATGCTGAAAGGCTTGAAAATCATAATGATATATATTCTATAGTATTAAAATTATCACCTTTTTATATATTTTATGCTTTGTCTATAATACCTGATAATATATTTATAGGTTATGGCAAGACAATTTATAATCTTATAAATTCCATAATAATAAATTTTGTTTATTATGGTTCTGTGTATATTTTAAGAGGTTATATTAATTTTAATATGAACACTATAATTATTATGTTTGGTGTAGGCATGATTTTTCATGCTTTAATATCATATATTATTTTTTATAAAAATAAGGAGGGTTTAATATGATAAAATGCTTATTATCAAATGGTAATATAACAGTATATTATCATGATTGGGTGAAAAACTTTATTGATAATAAAGTTGCTAGGAAAGAAGTGCTTTATGAAAAAATTAATTATATTGCACATTTGCTTTCTTTAAATATTCAGCCACCGCAGAAACTTTATAAAAAGCTAGAAAATGATATTTGGGAAATAAGATATCATGATATAAGAATATTTTGTTACAGAAAAAACAATAAATTATTTCTTTTTAATATCATGATAAAAAAGAGAGATAAAATAGGCAATATAGAAACAGAAAAGAACAGAAAACTTTTATTAGAAACAAAAATGGAAGTATTAAAAATATTGTAACTCTTTTTAATTAATAATTAGCTTATTCTTATGATTCCGCTTTTAAATCTTAATATGATTTGAAAGCGGATTTTTTATATATAAATAATATCTGCTTTGCCAGTTTTTATTTAACAGTATATCTTATGATAAAGTATAATTATTTATGTAATAGTAAACAAACTGCTTGAAAAATTATAAAAATATTCTAATATGTGAACTGTAAATTTTTATTCAGGATAAATAAATGATAAAAGAAGAAATACAGCAATTATTTGAATTAGGAAAGAATGCTTTTAAAGAAAAAAGATATGAAGAAGCTATTTTGAACTTAGAGAAGATAATTGATATTTATAATAAGGATTTAATTTTTTATTCTGATAATGAATTTATTATTTATAGTGATGGTAGTGATGATAATGATGAATCTAACGATGAAGATATTAATAATATGCATAATATTTTGATAAGTGCTTATTATAATATAGGTACTTCTAAATGCAATTTAAAAGAGTATGAAGAGTCTATAAAGTATTTTGATAAAACCATAGAGCTTAATGATAAATACAGCAATGCATACTATAGCAGAGGAGTTGCCAAATATAGTTTAGGGTTATATGAAGAGGCTATAAAAGATTTCAATAAAACTTTAGAATTAGATTCTGATTTTAAAGATGCTTATTGTGTTAGGGCTTTATCTTATGCCAAAATAGATAAACATAAAGAGGCTCTAGATGATTTTAATACATTATTAATAGAGTATAATGAAATTAATTATATATACTATTATTATAGAGGATTATCTAAATATAATTTGAATTTATTGGAAGAAGCCATTGAAGATTTTACCATTGCTATAGATTATTTTCCTGATGAAAGTTATATATATTATGAAAGGGCTTTAGTTTATTCTAATTTAAATATGTTTAAAAATGCTGTATATGATTACACTAAGGCTATAGAGCTTAATAAAAATGATATTGATTCTTATTATAATAGAGCTTTAACATACTCTAAATTAGAAGAATATGATAAAGCTATAGAAGATTATAATAAAGTTTTGGAATTAAATCCTGATGATACAGAAGCCGTTTATAATAAGGCTTTATGCAAACAGAATTTAGATTTATTTGATGAAGCTATAGAAGATTTTGATTCTATTATTGATTCGGATAATGAATTCGTTTGTTATAGTCTAGGTGTTTGTTATTTAGAATTAAAAAGATATGAAGAAGCTATTGATTATTTTGATGTATTTATAAAATTTAATTCTTGTTATGCTGATGCTTATTATTATAGAGGAAATGCTAAGTTTGATTTAGAACATTATGAAGAAGCTATTGAAGATTATGATAAAACTTTAGAATTAGATAATGATCATATAGATGCTTATTATGAAAGAGCTATGGCAAAGATTAATTTGAATTTATATGATGAGGCTATGAAAGATTTTGATGAAGCTTTATATGATGCAGAGTCAGATTCTGATAGAGCTTATTTGTATACTTTAAAAGCTGCTTTAAATGAAATATCAAAAAATTACGATGAGGCTATAGATAATTATACTAAGGCGATAGAGCTTGGAGATGATTGTTATTATAAGAGAGCTATTGCCAAACATAATGCAGGATTAATAAAAGAATCAATTAACGATTATAATAAAGCTATAGAGTTAGATTCTAATAATTATGAAATATATAGTTATAAGGGAAATGCAGAGCTTGATTTATATTTATATAAAGAGGCTATCAAAGATTTTAATAAGTCTATAGAGTTAAATCCCAATTATGATGAAGCATATTATAATAGGGGTATTGCTAATGAAGCATTGAAAAATTATGATGAAGCTTTTAAAGATTATCAAACTACTATAAAATTAAATAAAGAACATGATTATGCTTTTAATAATTTGGGCGGATGCTATGTGAGGCTAAAAGAATATGACAAGGCATTGGAGAATTTTTATAAAGCATTAGAAATAAACTCTGAACTTTCTCTGCCTTATAATAATATAGGTGAAGTGAAATCAAGATTGGCTTTAAAAGAAAAGAACAATATAGAAAATTATAATAAATTAAATACTGAAGCATTAGAGTATTTTAATAAATCTTATCAAACAGCTTTAAAAAATAATGATGAATATGAAATAAATGCAATTATGGATAACATGAAAGAATTAGCAGCTGAAAATATAGAGCCTGCAATAGAGTTCTTAAAAAATAATAATATTGATTATTAAAATATACCTAGAGTTTGTATTATCCTATAGTTTATACATATACCAAGTATACAAAGCTATAGTACTTACACTTTCGCGAAGCGTGCCCGAAAGGCGAAAACTTTGGCGAAGCCGCAGGAAAAAGTTGATAGAAAATTATTTTTTTAATATAATATGAAAATTTTTAACTTCGTAAAAATTTATTTGTTTCAGTATATTTCAGTTAATCCAAAATCACATATTAAAAGTATAAGCCAAGTATATATAAATCTGTTACTAGCATTATTAAACTTTATATTAATTCTTATTTTATAATTATTATTGGTGTCAGTATTAAGAGTTTTTGTTTTCATATAAAACCTTTGATTATTATATAAATCTTTATAAGAATATCCATTAATTTCATAATAGCTTTTATA
>CASGDY010000035.1 GCA_949300355.1 uncultured Brachyspira sp. | reverse complement strand
TAATATTATTTTTTTTATTGACTTTTTTTGTTTAATATACTAGATTATTAATTAGTATTATATATTATTTATGTATTACTATTAATTTATATAATTTGGAGAAAAACTTTTATGAAGAAAATATTTTTGATGCTATTTTTATTAGTAGTATTGTCATCTTGTAAAGAAGCTGCAAATATTTTAGGAGTAGATATTGACTCTTCTTTAACATATCCTGATGAAACTATGCCTAAAAAGACATTTAATGTTTTTACATTCGGAGTTTCTGACAATGTAATTGGAAAAACTTCTCAATTTTATAAAGTAGCAGAGTATCCTAAATTAGATATATATGTTGAAAAATATTCAGGATATAAGCCGGAGAGTGTAGATTATATAGCTAATGTATTTAATAATAATTATGCTGAAGAAGTAAGAATATACGGAGAACATACAGATGTTGATAATAATGGTAAAATTATAATTTTATTGTTTGAAATAAATGCTAGTTATGAAGGCGGGATAATCAATGGTTATTTTTATGGAGATGATTTGTTAGATGGTAAAAATAATAATGCTGAAATATTATATATGGATATAAAAAAGGTTAATGAAGATCCTAAGTATATGGCTGGAACTATACAGCATGAATTTCAGCATTTGATTAATTATAATGTTAATTATATTCAAAATAATAGAGAAATGTCAACTTGGCTTAATGAAGCTCTTTCAGAATCTACATCTCTATTATTCAGCCAAACTACAGTTGATTCAAGAATAAATGAATTTAATACTGTAACACTTGGATATTATTGTTTTTATACTTGGAATCTTCCTTTACAAAATACATTTGCTAATTATCCGTCAGCTTCAGTATTTATGAATTGGCTTTATCAAAAAAATGGTAAAAATTCTTCTGTATTCCAAAATATAGCAAAATATTCATCATTAGATGATTATAATAGAGTTTTAAATAATGTAAGTTTCACAGGTGCATCTAGTTGGGATGATTTATTATTCAAATGGCTTGAAGGAATAAACAATAATGAAGTTGCAGGAGCTAATTTACAAATTCAGAAAGGCGGATATGCTATACCATTATTCCCAGGAGCGGCAGTAGCTTATACAGGAAATATTCAGGCATCTGGAAATTTAGCAACAAAAAATTTGCCGGATGGAATACAAATAGCTTTGAATAAAGATACTTATGTAGGTAGTAGTCCTACTTATATAAATATAGATGTTCCTAAAATAGAATTAATACAGGCATCAAAAATGTATAAAACAGTTAGTAAATATGATAAGCCTTACATACCTAAATACAGACATATATTGTTTGATAAGGATGGCAAAATTAAAGAATATTAATTTATAAAAGGAGAATTAATGAAAAGAATTTACAAAAACATTATAAAATATTCTTATGTTTTTATGTTAGTTTTTTTCTTTTTGCTTTTTGCTAAGAAACAGGAGATTACTGGTACTATTAGAATGGTAGGTACAGCTATATTTCCAGAGATAGTTATAACTACAGAAGAGAGAGATTATTATTTTGATAAGAAATTTTTCGATGAATACTCTAAGTATGTAGGACAAAATATGACTATAACAGCTAAAGTAAAGAAAGATACTATATGGCTTGCCGACAGAAGCAAATCATTTGACATATATACTATTATGTGGATAGAAAAAAAAGAATAAAAAATAAACAATAAATAATAATAAAAAGTATAAATAAAGGCTTTGAATATATTTAAATATTTAAAGCCTTTATTTATAATAAAGTAAAAATTCATTGATAAATATACGGAGTATGGTATAATAATATAATAATAAAATAATCAAAACTATGGAGTCATTTTATGAATGTATTGGTAATAAATTCAGGAAGTTCAAGTATTAAATATCAATTATTCGCTATGCCTGAAGCAAAAGTTTTAGCTAAAGGCCTTTTGGAAAAAATCGGCGAAGAAATAAGTGCTTTAAAACACACTGCAGTAGAAAAAGGAAAAGAGAAAAAAATAGAACAAAAAGTTGCTGATCATAAAGCAGGTATGTCTTTAATTTTCTCACTTTTAACAGACAAAGAAGTTGGCGTTATAGCTGATATGAGTGAAATATCCGCTGTAGGTCATAGAGTTGTTCATGGCGGTGAGGCTTTCAATAAAAGTATATTGATTACTGATGAAGCTATAAAAGCTATTGAGGCTTGCTGCGATATAGCTCCTTTACATAACCCAGCTGGTTTACAAGGTATAAGTGCTTGTAAAGAAATATTAAAAGATGTAAAAATGGTAGGTGTTTTTGATACTAGTTTCCACCAAACAATACCTGATTATGCTTATATGTATGCTGTTCCTCATGAATGGTATGATAAATATAAAATACGTCGTTATGGTTTCCATGGTACTTCTCATAAATATGTTTACGGAGAATTCTGTAAAGCAGCAAATAAACCTAATGCTAATGTTATAGTATGTCACTTAGGAAATGGTGCTAGTGTTACAGCTGTTAAAAATGGTGAATCTATTGATACTAGTATGGGTTTGACTCCATTAGAAGGTTTAGTAATGGGTACTAGATCTGGGGATATGGATCCTGCTGTTCCTACTTTTGTTATGGCTAAAGAAAATTTATCTGCAAAAGAAATGGATAATATTTTAAATAAAAAAAGCGGTCTTTTAGGTGTTTCTGGCGTAAGTAATGACATGAGAAACTTGGAAGAAGCTGCTAAAACTAATCCTAAAGCTGAACTTGCTATTACTATGTTCTGCTATAGAGTAAAAAAATATATAGGTGCTTATATGGCTGCTTTAGGACATCTTGACGGAATAGTATTTACAGGCGGTATAGGTGAAAATAGTGCTTATATTAGAGGAAGAATACTTGAAGGTTTAGATGAGCTTGGTATTAAATACGATGCTGATAAAAACTCTAAAGCTAGAGGCTGTGCTAATTTTGAAAAAGATGGTTCTGCTATTAAGCTTTATGTTATAGCTACTGATGAAGAAAAAGCAATAGCTATGGATACTTATAATATTGCTTTAAAATAAAAATAATTTTTTATATAAACATTTTCATATTAGGGTGTCTTAATTAATTATTAAGATGCCCTATTTTTTTAATTTTTAAGTTAGATAATTATAATTTATTTCGATATTATAAAATATTAATACCATATTAGGAAATATTATTTTATGAAAAAGAATATATTAATTAAATTATTTTGTTTATTTTATGTTATTTTTGCTTTATCATGCCATAAAGAGCCTAAAAATATTTTGAATGAATTAACGATATCTGTTGGGCCTGAACCTCAAACCATAGACCCTACTATAAATTCTGCAGTAGATGCCATGATATATACAACACATTTATTTGAAAATTTAACTATAAGAGATGAAAATAATAATATAATACCAGGTGCTGCTGAAAGTTGGACTTCATCTAATAATAACACAATATATATTTTTAATATTAGAAGCAATGCAAAATGGTCTGACGGAGTTGATTTAAAAGCTAATGATTTTGTATATGCTTGGCAGCGTATAGTTGACCCTAAAAAAGGAGCTTCATATTCTATACTTCTAGATGTTATTAAAAATGCAAGTGGTATAATGATGGGGCAAAAAGATAAAGCTGCATTGGGAGTTAAAGCATTAGATGATAAAACTTTGTATGTGGAATTAGAATATCCTGTGCCTTATTTTGCCGAGATGGTTGCTCACACTGCTTATACACCTTTAAGAGAGGATATAGTAAGTAAAAATGAAGACGGCTGGACTTTAGATGCTAATACTATGGTTGGAAACGGAGCTTTTCAAATTGTTCGTTGGGATCATAATTCAAGATTAGTAGTTCGTAAAAATACAGACTATTGGAATTATAAAGAGATAAAACCTGATATTATTAATTTTGAGTTTATAGATAATGATAATACAGCAATGTCAGCAATAATAAATGAAGAAATATATTTTTATCATAATACGCCTATAAATGATAGGGAAAAACTTTTAAAAGATGGTATAGCAAGACCGGTACCTAATATATCACTTTATTTTTATGAAGTTGATAATAGAAAAAAACCTTTTAATGATGCTAGAGTGAGAAAGGCTATTTCTTTAGCTATAGATAGGGAATATATAGTAAATAATATTATGAAAGGAGGAGAAAAACCTGCTGCTGCTATTGTTCCTTATAATATAAAAGATGTTGATAGTACAAATGATTTTAGATATAAAAAAGACGGATATTTTTCCACAAAAAGTGAAGATTATCAAAAGAATGTAGAAGAGGCTAGAGCTTTGCTTGCAGAGGCTGGTTATCCTAATGGAGAAAATTTCCCTGTATTTGAATTCATAAGTAATCCAGGCTTTCATATCACAATTGCCGAAAGCATACAAGCTATGTTAAAAGAAGCATTAAATATAAATATGGTTATAAGACAAGAAGAATGGGCTGTGCTTTTGCAAACTAGAAGAGATGGAAATTTTGATATGGCAAGACAGGGCTGGATTGGCGGATATAATAGCCCTGCAGCATTTTTGTCTTTAGTAAAAACAGGATATGTATTGAATGAGGGCAGATATAGTAATGCTGAATTTGATAAAGCTTTGTTAAATGCTTCCGTTGCTGAAAATGATTCAGATAGAAGTATGTATTTGCATGAAGCTGAAAGTATTGCTATGAATGATATGGCTATTATTCCAATATATTATTATGCCGGAACTGTAATGCAAAACAAAAAATTAACGAATGTTATTTATGATATATTCGGTATATATAATTTTAGTAAGGCTGAAATTATAGAAGAAACTAATTAATATTTATATTCCTTTACCTTCTATAGTTCTTAATTTATTTACAGGAATATCTGAATATTTATTAGATTCTTCTTTCGAGAGTCTTTTCCATTCTACAGTAGCTCCTAATACTCCTGCTTTATCAAGAGATGCTTTAAGAAATAATGTATTTTTGTCATCTGATAAACTTATTCTAGCATAGTATGTGCTTCCCTGATCTGTATGATATATCCTTCCTGTTTGCCACTCTCCGTCTTTGAACTCTATATCATATATAAATATTAATCCTTTTAAATCTTTATCTCTCAATGATTTATCTGGGTTATGTATATCCAATGTGCTTTTTACATCATCATGCAATGCTATACCATAAGCATATACTTTATTGTTAATAACTATTATTTTTGCTATTTTCATTCTGCCTTTAGGTTTTTCAGGCATAGACCAAAAGCCTTCAACATCTTTTGCATTATTTTGTGCATATACTAAAGAGCTGAATATAATTATAAACATTATAGAGAATATACTATTTTTCATTTTAATAATCCAAATTTATTTTTTATAAATTATACATCTAAATAATATTTTTTCTACAGTGTTTTATAATTTACATATTGATTATTATTTTTTATTATGTAAAATTAATTAATCTAAAATAAATGAATTAAAATTATTTAAGGAAACATTTTTATGAAAGATTCTAGAATAGAAAAATTGGCAAAAAATATAGTTACTTATTCATGTAAATTAAAAAAAGGTGAAAAAATACTTATAAAATGCTATGGTGAGGGAGAGGAAAGAAATTTAGTAAATGCCATTATTAAAGAAGTTTATAAAGTAGGAGGAAGTCCTTTCGTTTGGAATCATGACCCTCATATACTTAGAGAATTATTGAAGCAATGTAATGAAGAGCAGATGAAAATTTGGGCTAAATCCGATTTAATGCTTATGAAAGAGATGGATGCTTATGTTGGTATATGGGGCGGATTAAATTGTTCAGAAAGTTCTTCTGTAAAAATGGAAAATCATGCTATATATGAAAAGTTTTATCTTGATCCTGTACATATGAAAGAGAGAGTAAAAAATACTAAATGGGTTGTTATGAATTATCCTACACCAGCTATGGCTCAGCAGGCTTCTATGAGTACAGATGAATTTGAAGATTTTTATTTTAAAGTTTGTAATTTGGATTATTCTAAAATGTCTAAGGCTATGGATAATTTAGTAAAACTTATGAATAAAACTGATAAAGTGAGAATAGTTGGAAATGGCACTGATTTAACTTTCTCTATTAAAGATATACCTGCTATAAAATGTGCTGGCGAACTTAATATACCTGACGGAGAAGTATACACTGCCCCTGTGAAAAATTCTGTTAATGGTGTTTTGTCTTATAATACACCTTCTTTATATAGTGACGGATTCACTTATGAGAATATTAAATTTGAATTCAAAAATGGAAAGATAATCAATGCTGCTTGTAATGATACAGACAGAATAAATAAAATATTGGATAGCGATGCAGGTGCTAGATATATAGGAGAGTTTGCTATAGGAGTTAATCCATATATTACAGAACCTATGAAAGATATATTATTTGATGAAAAAATCATGGGAAGTTTCCATTTTACTCCCGGTGCTTGTTATGATGATGCTAGTAATGGAAACAGCTCTAAAATACATTGGGATTTAGTATGTATACAGACTAAAAAATACGGCGGCGGAGAAATTTATTTTGATGATAAATTGATAAGAAAAGACGGATTATTCGTTGCTGATAGTCTTAAATGTTTGAATCCTAATAATTTAAAATAATATAAAAGGTTTATAAATGAGTGATAAGAAATTTAATATTAGATTTGCCGCTGTAGAAGATTGTGCTTTAATATTGAAATTTATAAAAGAGCTTTCTCGTTATGAAAAATTAGAGCATGAGGTTACTGCAACTGAGGAGATACTTAAAGAGTGGATATTTGAAAAGAAGAAATGCGAGGTTTTAATAGCTTCAGAAAATAATATAGAAATAGGATATGCATTATTCTTTCATAATTTTTCTACATTTTTGGGAAAGGCAGGTGTATATTTAGAAGATTTATATATTAATCCTGATTATAGAGGATTAGGATATGGAAAGAAACTTTTAAAAGAGGTGGCAAAGATTGCTGTTGAAAGAGGATGCGAGAGATTGGATTGGCAGTGTTTGGATTGGAATAAGTCTAGTATAGATTTTTATTTATCACTCAATGCAATTGAAATGTCTGATTGGAATTCTTACAGATTAAGCCATGAAGTTTTAAAAAGATTTGCTGAAGAATGATTTGTTAAAGAATAATTATTATAAAATTTGAAGGTTTGTATAGATGAGTGATAAAAAATTTAGTATTAGATTTGCCGCTGTTGAAGATATACCAACTATAATGAGATTCATAAAAGAGCTTGCTGTTTATGAGAGCTTGGAGCATGAACTCAATCTTACAGAGGAAAGTTTAAAAGAAAATATTTTTGATAAGAAAAAGGCAGAGGTTATTATTGCTTTTGAAGATGATATTCCTGTGGGGCATGCTGTATTTTTTGAAACATTTTCTACTTTTGTGGGAAGGCATGGGCTTTATTTAGATGATTTGTATGTTAATGAAAAATACAGAGGATTAGGGTACGGTAAAAAATTATTTATGGAAGTTGCCAAAATAGCTCTTAGCAGGAATTGCGGAAGGCTTGAATGGCAATGTTTGGATTGGAATAAATCGAGTATAGATTTTTATTTATCTACCGGAGCTGAAATGGTTAAAGATGCCAGAGTTTACAGACTTACTAATGAGAGATTAAAAAACATTAATTTTTAAAAATAAATGCATTTTTATATATTATTAATATATAAATATTATTATGAATATCTATGCATAATATTATTTTATTTTGCTAATATATTGATTTAAAATACATAATAATTTATTATTATTATTAAAAAATATATTATTTTTAGAGGACATTATGGGGTTGGCACCTGTTGGTTTAGTTGTCTATAATAGGAAAGCACATACTGAGAAGGTTATTGAAGCTTTAAAAAAGAATACTTTAGCAGCTGATACCGAATTATATATTTTTTCTGATGCTCCAAGTAAAAAAGAAGATGAAGATTCTGTTTATGAGCTTAGAGAATATTTAAAAACAATAAAAGATGGTTTTAAAAACGTTTATATATACGAAGCAGAAACCAATTTGGGTATAAAAGATTCTACTGTAAAAGCTGTGAATACGATATTTGAAAAGCATGAATTCTTTATAGGTTTGGAAGATGATATTGAAACAAATAAATATTTTCTAGAATATATGAATGAAGCTTTAAATTTCTATAAAGATGATGAAGATGTTATAACAATAACAGCATTTGCCCATAAGAATGCAACTAAAAATTATAAGAATGATGTTATATTTACTTATGCTTTTCATAGCTGGGGTTGGGGTACTTGGAGGCATAAGTGGTATGATATTAAATGGGATCATTGCGATACATCTTGGTATAATAAAAGTCTTAAACATAGAATAATAGGCGGAGTATTTTCTTGGTTTCATTTACTAGCTATTAAAAAGGCTGTAAAAAATAATCATGATATTCAAAAAAATCTCTGGGATATTTATTATTCATTTGCTATGTATGAAAGAAAAAAGTTATGTGTTTGGCCTAGCAGAAAATCTTTTACAAATAATATAGGTTTTGACGGAACAGGATATCATAAATTCGATTTCAAAAATAAATATTTTGAAAATAATTTAGATGATGAAAAGATAAATATAACTTTTTCAAAAGATAAATCTATGAATTTTTTTACTTATCTTATCATTGGAATAAAAGTAGGTTTATTTAGCTGGACTGCTAGTTTTATGACTATGTTTTTCAACAAATCAAAGAAATAATATATACATTATTAAAACTTGATATATATAAAAAAAGATAGTATAATCTAAAAAATTAACTTTATAAAGAGGTCAATAATGAAAAAAAGGGTATTGCTCAAAATATCAGGAGAAGCTTTACTTGGTCAAAAAGAATATGGTATAGATAATAATGTTGTTGATAGAATAGCATTAGAGATGAAAGAGGCTGGAAGTGATACAGAAATAGCTGTTGTTGTAGGCGGAGGAAATATTTTCAGAGGAATGCAGCTATCTGATAAAACAGGTATGGTGAGGGCTACTGCTGATTCTATGGGTATGCTTGCTACAATTATGAATGCCATAGCTTTGAAAGATAGATTTATGGCAGCCGGTACTTCTACTCAAATACTTTCTGCTTTTAATATTGAAGGTATGATAGAAGGTTTTGAAAGAGACAAAGCAATTCGTATTTTAGAAAGAGGAAATGTTTTGATAATAGCCGGAGGTACTTCTAATCCTTATTTCACAACTGATAGTACAGCAATACTTAGAGCTTTAGAAATTGGTGCTTCTATAGTATTAAAAGGCACTAATGTTGATGGGGTTTATGATAAAGACCCTAAAAAGAATCAAGATGCAAAAATGTATGATGAAGTAACTTTCAAAGAAGCTATTAATCAGAATTTAAGAGTTATGGATATGACAGCTTTTGCTATGGCTAATGATAATAATATGCCTATAAGAGTATTTAATATGCATACAAATGGAAACATTACAAAGGCTATTTTGGGTGAGTCTATAGGAACTTATGTACATAATTAATTATATTTAGGAGGTTTTTTATGTTTGATTATGGTTATATACCTGTTATTCCAATGTTTATTGGTATTGTTATAATATTAATATTTTTGTTTATTTTCCTACGTTTCTTCCCAATAGGTTTATGGGTTACAGCTTTATTTTCCGGTGTAAGAATAAATATGATAACATTGATAACTATGCGTTTAAGGAGAGTTAATCCTTCTCTTATAGTATTAAATCAGATAAAATTATGGAAAGCAGGCTTAAAAATAGGAAGTAATGAGCTTGAGGCACATTATTTGGCTGGCGGAAATCCAACGGCTGTTGCTGATGCCTTGATTGCTGCTGATAAAGCTTCTTTAGATTTAAGTTTTGAGCGTGCTGCTGCTATAGATTTGGCTGGAAGGGATTTAGTTGATGCTATAAGAACTTCTGTTTCTCCTAGAGTTATTGCTACTCCTTTAATTGCTGCTGTTGCCAAAGACGGTATACAGGTGAAGGCTACTGCAAGAGTTACTGTTAGAACTAATATTAACAGACTTGTTGGAGGTGCCGGAGAAGAAACTATAATCGCTAGAGTTGGTGAGGGTATTGTTACTACTATAGGCAGTGCTGCTTCTCATAAAGAAGTTTTGGAAAATCCAGATAGAATCTCTCAAGTGGTTCTTGCTAAGGGATTAGATTCTGGTACTGCTTTTGAGATACTTTCTATTGATATAGCTGATGTTGATGTTGGAAGCAATATTGGTGCTTTCTTACAGATTGACCAAGCTGAAGCTGATAAAAAAATTGCTCAGGCTAAAGCCGAAGAGAGAAGAGTTATGGCTATAGCTAGAGAACAGGAAATGCGTGCTCAGGTTGAAGAGATGAAAGCTAAAGTTGTTGAAGCTGAATCTCAACTACCTCTTGCAATTGCTGAGGCACTTAAAAAAGGAAATATCGGAGTATTGGATTATTATAATATGAAGAATGTTATGGCTGATACTGAAATGCGTTATAGCATATCCGGTATGGATTCAATGAGCAAAAATAATAATACTTCAGGAAATATGAAACAGTAAATTATTATTATAAATAAATTTTTATAGGCTGTGTATTTTTATATGCGGCCTATTTTTTTGTAATTTTGAAAAATTAAAATTAATGTTATATTTAAATATATTTATTTTTTATTTAGGATTATTTTATGACAATAGAACAATTTAATGATGGATATTTAGTGAGCAGAGAAGGTACAAATTCAGAAAAGTGGGAAACAAAAAAAGATAAAAGATTCAATACAGACGGACTGCTTCCTATGTGGGTTGCTGATATGGAGTTCAAAGCACCTAATGAAGTAATAGAGGCTATAAATAAAAGAGTTATGCATGGAGTTTTCGGATATACTGTTTTATGGGATAGTTATTTTGAGGCATTTTTTAATTGGCAGAAAAGCAGATACAATATAGATTTAAAAAAAGAATGGATAAGTTTTTCTACAGGTGTTGTAACTTCTATATATTGGCTTGTGAATGCTTTTACTAAAAAAAATGATTCTATTATTATACTTACTCCTGTGTATTATCCTTTTCATAATGCTGTTAAAGATAATGGCAGGAATTTAATTGAATGCGTATTGAAGAATGATAATGGTATTTTTTCTATAGATTTTGAGAGATTAGAAAATGATATTGTAAAAAACAATGTTAAAATGATGATATTTTGTAATCCTCATAATCCTGTAGGTAGAGTATGGGCTGATGAAGAAATAGACAAAGCTTTTGATATATGTAAAAGGCATAATATTTATATAATTTCAGATGAAATACATCAGGATATCAATTTAGGAATTCGTCCTTTTATATCCGCACTTTCTATAAAAAATAAAGATAAGTATATGGATAAATTAATAGTAGTAACTTCTGCATCAAAGACTTTTAATTTAGCATGTCTTTTGAATTCACATATTATTATACCTAATGAAGATACTAGAAAAATATATAATGATTATGTTAATACTATAAATAGGACTGAATTAAGTTTGCTTGGTATGGTTGCTTCGGAGGCTGCCTATAAATATGGAGCAGATTGGCTTGACGGATTATTAAAAACTATAAAAAGAAATTATGAATATATTAAAAATGAATTAAATGAAAAAGTGCCTGATATAATAATAAGTCCTTTGGAGGGTACATATTTGCCTTTTATAGATTTAAGAAAAGTTGTTAATCCTGATAGGGTTAAAGAGTTCATACAAGATGACTGTAAAATAGCTGTTGATTTCGGAGAATGGTTTTCTAAAGATTATAAAGGTTTTATAAGATTGAATATTGCTACGAATTTTGAATATATAAAAATTTTTACTGATAATGTTATTTTGCAGCTTAAAACTAAAAATTATAAATAATACTTTTGTTTTGTATAAATTAAAATTATGAAAAAATTATATTTTTTAGTAATTTTTACTAATATATATACTTTTTCACTTGACAAAAACTATTATTTGGTGTATTGTTAGAATATACAAACAATAAATAAAAGGAGTTATAATATGAGTTTAATCAATAAAAAACTAATAGATTTCAAGGTTGAAGCTTATCAAAACGGAGAATTTAAAACAGTTGAAACTAAAGATGTTTTAGGAAAATGGAGTGTATTTTTCTTCTATCCAGCAGACTTTACATTTGTATGTCCTACAGAATTAGAAGATTTAGGTTCAGTTTATGAAGAATTAAAGAAAATTAACTGTGAAGTATATTCTGTATCTGCTGATACACATTTTGTACACAAAGCTTGGGCTGATGCTACAAAAACTATAGCTAATCTTAAATATACTATGCTTGGAGATCCAACAGGAGTATTAGGAAGATTCTTTGAAGTATTTGTAGAAGAAGTTGGACAAGATTTACGCGGCAGCTTTATAGTAAACCCAGAAGGTTTAATTAAAGCTTATGAAGTACATGATATGGGAATTGGTAGAGATGCTAATGAATTAGTTCGTAAAGTACAAGCTGCTCAGTATGTAGCTGAACATGGCGGCGAAGTTTGTCCTGCTAAATGGAAACCAGGTGCTAAAACTTTAAAACCAGGAATTGATTTAGTTGGTAAACTATAATTTATTAACTATATAAAATATGAGGACATATAATTGATTTTATATGTCCTTTTTTATTGCATGATTTTTTGTAATATAAAAGACAAGAAATACTTAATAAAATAAATCTTGTCTTTTTTGTTTTCAATTAATTATATTATTGAATAGCAGCATTTAAAGAATCAATATCAAATACAGGTAATGCTGTTATATCAGGAGTGATTTTTTTAGTCATTCCAACCAAAACTTTTCCAGGTCCGCATTCAAATATTTTTGTGATGCCTTGTTTTTGCATATTAAGCATACTATCATACCATCTTACAGTTGAGAACATTTGTTTATATAAATTTTCTTTGATAGAATTAAAATTATGAACTTCAGCTGTAACATTTGATAATACTTTATTATCATTGTTATGTAATTCTATTTTTTCTAAGAATTCTTTTAAACTGTCAGCAGCAGGTTTCATAAATGGAGAATGGAAAGCTCCGGATACTTTTAAAGGAAGTACTCTTTTAGCACCGGCTTCCTGAAGTTTAGGAGTAACTGCTTCTATTGCACTAAGTAATCCTGATATAACTATTTGATCTTTTAAATTGTAATTAGCAGCAACAACTTCTTTATTTTCAGGCATACATTTAGAAACTGCATCATAATCTAATCCCATAACTGCAGCCATACCATAAGGTGCATCAGCTCCAGACTTAGCCATTAATAAGCCTCTAGTTCTAGCAATTTTTACAGCATCTTCAAATGATATATATCCTGCAGCTGAAAGTGCAGTAATTTCACCTAAACTATGACCTGCAAATAAATTTCCTTTAACCCCTTTAGCTTTTAAAGCCTCATAAACAGCCATACCTACTGTAACCAAAGCAGGCTGAGTATTTTCTGTTTTTTTAAGATCATCTTCGCTTCCTTCAAAACATAATGCTTTGATATCAACATCATCTAAAATATTAGCTGCCTTATCGAATATTGCTTTAGATTCAGGAACATTATCATATAAAGATTTTCCCATGCCGGCACATTGAGAACCTTGACCTGGAAATAGAAATGCTATATTTGACATATTTTATTCTCCTTTTTTATTGTAAATATTTTATTTGCTTAAACTTGATAATCTATAAAATATTAACAAAAAATTTAACTTTTATCAAGACATTAATTTGATTTTGATAATTCTTATATTAGTTATATTATTTTAATTAAAGTTAAAACATTCGAATCTGTAAATAACAATTTATATTTGAATAATTGACTTTTTATATTAAATTGAGTATCTTTAAAACAATAAATAAAATTAATTTGGGGTTATAAAAATGAATATGAGTAATGAGAAAAAATCTAAATATATGATAATAGAGGGTATAGTATCTGTAATTGTCAATATATTATTATTTGCTTTTAAATATGCTGTAGGTTTGCTTACAGGCTCGCTTTCTATTATGGCTGATGCTTGGCATTCATTAAGCGATTGTATAAGCAGTGTCATTGTTATAATAGGCGGAATATTTTCAAAAAGACCTCCAGATGAAGAACATCCTTTCGGACATGGAAGAATAGAGCTTATAACAAGTTTTATAGTTGGAATAATGCTTGTATTTATAGGATATAGTTTTTTCTCTGAAGCTATTCAAAACATTATGAATAAAAAATCAGCTTCATTTACAACTATGGCTATAATTGCTATGGTGGTTTCAATACTTGTAAAGGAATTGTTAGCACAGTATTCTTTTTGGGGATATAGAAAATCCGGTTCTAAATCATTATATGCGGATGCTTGGCACCATAGAAGCGACAGTGTTACTTCGATAATTATATTAGTTGGTATTTTATTCGGTAAAAATTTCTGGTGGTTAGACAGCGTATTAAGTATATTAGTTTCTCTTGTAATATTTTATGCTGCTTTTGATGTTATTAAATCCAGCGTAAAACCTCTAATAGGTGAATACCCTTCTAAAGAAACTATAGAGAGCATTAAGAAAATAGCTGAAGAAATGAATATAGGTAATACCGATTTAAATCTTCATCATTTTCATATACATACTTATGGAGATCATAGCGAAATAACTTTCCATATGCGTTTTCCTAAAGATATGACTGTTTTTGATGCTCATTCAAAGGCTACATTATTTGAAAATGCTATAAGAGAAAAGTTGAGTATAGAACCTACTATACATATAGAAGCATACAAATAAAATGCTTATCTAATAAAAAAATGGGGCGGGTGGGCGGGCTGAGTAAATTAATTATTGATATTTTTCATTTTTATTTTATGATAAACGCTATGATAGAGAATGCTGTTTTAAATGATAAAAACTTAGAAGAATATTTTTTGTTTACCGATGATTCTAAATTAATAAAGTACAATAAAAAATATAATTCGTATAAAGATTTAATAAGAATAGAAAATATCAATTCTAAAGAAGAAGTTACAGTTTTAAAATTAATGTATCCTTATATATGTATAACTGAAGAGAAAGGTTTAAATTCTGCTGTTGTAAATATAGAAACATTGGAAGTAATTTATTTAAAAAGAGAAGATTACTGTTCTAAATATTCAAACTATTCTAATGAATTTTGTATTATTAATAATGAAATACATCTTATCATTCAAACTAAATGGAATACTCTTAATATAATGAATTTAAAAACTAAAGAGATGATAACAGACATTAACAGAGATGAGGAAAAGTTTGGTATAGATTATTTTCACAGTAATTTATTGGTATCAAAAGATTATAAACATTTTCTTTATTATTGCTAGCGATAAACTTGCTAAAATTCAGCTGACAACTAAAGTTATCAGCTGCTCGTTTATAGCTTTAAAAAATAAATAATAGAATTAATCTCTGATTTTTATTAGTAATATAAATAATAATTTCAACGAATTTGAGATTTATGAAAAACGGTACAAGTATATTTTTATTGCGATATAAAATACAAGGTAAAAGAATATTGAGAAAAAAGCTTTTACTTACTTGTACCGTATTTCTAGCTATTAAAGAACTATTTCTAAACTTGCTCAAAGTATACAACATACCAGAGCATAATATTACTATTTGCTTTTTCATTCCATATCCTTTTTATGCCTAAAGGTTTCTCACGCCTTTTTTGATTGGCATTCTTAATTTTATATCGCATTAACTAATATACACAAAAATATTTTAAAGTCAACAAAAAAACATTTTTTTTAAAATTAAAATACTGCCTTAAGCGGTGTTTTTTAGTAAAGTATATATAAATGTATACCTAAATAAAAAAAGCCTTGTATAAAGCCTCTGTGCGTTAAATAAAGCTATTCTATTAAAGACTTGAAGGCAATATTTGCATTATGTTATCGTAACAGTTTTCAAAAACTGATTTAACTTTTCAGGTTATTTCTAAATAAACTAAAATATATTAACTCTTATTCTTTTTTTAAATTTAAAAGTCTTTAAATTATCTTTAAATTCATACTGCATTTTGCAGTATGCTACCCTGCAAAATGCAGTGTTGCACATAATACAATTTGCAGTCCACACATCAAAATGCAGTGTTTTACATAATGCAATATGCAGTCTGCACTGCAAATTGATGTGTTGCACATAATGCAATTTGCACGATGTACCACACTTCAAGCCTTTTTAATATCCGTTTCTCTCGGCAGATGATTTATAATGTCATTCATTTTGTTTGCTAAATCTTCAAACATATTTTTTATTTGAATGACTTCATCACTTTTTATATTTTTATGCGAATTAGTAAAGTCTTTTTTCGTACTATATTCAAACTTAGCAAACGGATGATTTTCCATAGCCTCTTTTATCATACCAGCAAGAACATAAATATATCTTGATACTGTTGTATTAATATTTTGATGCCCGAGCATTTTTGATATAACATAAATGTCAGTTCCGTTTTCTGCCATATCAGTTGCAAAGCCTCTCCTTAATGAATGACAAGTAACTTTTATATTTGTCTTTTTAGAAATGAAATGCATTATTGTGCTTATAGTATTTATGTTAAGAGGCTCACCGTTTGTTTTAATAAATAGCATACTATGTTTTTTATTTTTCTGTTTTAGTAAATCTTCTCTTAATTTTAAGTATTCAAATAGTTTTGATTTTATAGAATCAGAAAAAGAAATAATTCTCGGCTTGTCTCCCTTGCTTTTATAAATAGCTATGGTATTATTAGAAAGGTTTATATTTTGTATGTCTATGCAGGCAATCTCTTTACGGCGAATGCCTGTATTAGACATCAGCAAAAGCATGAATATATTTCTCTCATCAGCAAAACTGTAATTTTGTATATTTGATTTTTCTTTTATTTTCTTTGTAATATTGATTGTTTCATCTGCTTTAATTAACAGCTGATTTTTTACAATTATTTTAGGAGTTTTAAGCTCATCAAAAATATCAAAAAAAGTTTCCGTGCTTATTTTTTTTAATTTTACTAAATACTTAAAATAATTTTTCACAGCCATAACTCTGCAGTGAATTACATCTGCACTAAGATTTTTATTAACTTGATAAGCGATATAGTCTTCAATGCATTTTCTATCTACTTTATTATACATAACCGTAGTATTGTATAATTGTATATTTTTAGACAGTCTATTATCGTAATAAAAATATAAAAAATCATAGAAGTTTTTTATAGAACTTGAATAAGTCTGTAGAGTTGATTTTGATTTATAAAGTTTTATATATTCAAGATATTGAATAATTAAATTAGAATTATTGTTATCATATAATTTTAGGTAATCTAGCGTTTTCATAAAAAACAGCTCCTTTTTTATTTTTAATTGATAAGCCTGTCTTTGAGGACAGGCTTGCAAATAAAAAGTTTTTAGAAACTGTTTTTAATATTTTTCTGAGCATTAATATTATCGGCTTAAATAATTTTTCATTAAATATTATTTATATTTCATTTTATCCCTCCATCGATATTTCCTTATATTTTTTTATATATGTATGGGATACAAAATATTTTTTTAATCTGATAAAAAAATATTTTTACTAAATAAAAAAGGAGGTAAATTATGACTTTTAATTTAGAAAAAGCTATTAGAGCAATATTTGTTATAGCCAATACCGTAATTGCTCTAATAGACATATTTAAAGAATGAACAATATAAAACTTTGTTCTCTATCAGGCATACACTGCAAGTATGCCTGATGCAAAAATTATAATATTAAAAAAAAATAATATCAAGGAGTTGTATATGACTAATGAATTAGAAAAAAAAGAAGAGTTAAAAAAAGTACCCAAAAAACTGCACTGGGCTTTTACAGCCTCAGAAGAGTGTATTAATGAAATGAAAGACTATGCAAGAAAATACAATATGTCTTTAGGTGAATATATAGAGGCTATTCATAAAAGATATTTAGAAAGCATAAAGGAGTAAATTATGGCTAAAGAGTTTGAAAAGAAAGAAGCTAAGCAAAAACCAAAAAAAGTTACTTGGAGCTTC
>CASGDY010000034.1 GCA_949300355.1 uncultured Brachyspira sp. | reverse complement strand
TTGAACATGCTTTTAAAAAATCATCTATATAAATATTTAATATATTATCATTTTCTAAAGTACTTAGAGATAGAATATATAATATAGTAGAGTTTCTATCATTAATAAATATATCAAATTCTTTAAAATCGATTAAATTATTTTTATAGAGATATAAAGCCATATCAATAATAAGTCTGTAATTATTTGTCTTATTTTCTTTATTAGATAATTTTTTATAATATTCTAATGCTGATTTTATTTCATCTGTCCAATCAAAAATTTCTTTTTTAAAATTACCTACATACAAATCAGTGTCCGCATGAACTTTTAAATATAAAACTTTAACATAAGAATCTATAATATCTTTATTTTGAAATGCTTCTTTTATATTTTTTTCTATATTTTTATAATTATGATTTATTAATAAAACAGCAAATTTTAATTTATAATTTTCATCTTTTTCCAAATTGTATAAATCATATATTTTATTTAAATATTTTTCTTCTAATGATTTGTATTTATGCATCGT
Source organism: uncultured Brachyspira sp. (assembly GCA_949300355.1). Lineage (GTDB taxonomy): Bacteria > Spirochaetota > Brachyspiria > Brachyspirales > Brachyspiraceae > Brachyspira. Next base: position 17,973 of record CASGDY010000034.1, on the reverse strand, counting down.
TGTTATGATACTTTGTTTATTGATAAAATTTTCTTCTTTTATATTGTTATTTAATATATCATTATAGCTTTTTATTAAATCATCAATTTCAAATTTTAATCTTATTCCAAAAGAACCCATATTATAATTAAGAGAAGTTTCTAAAGCCCAATTCTCATAATAATCAACAAAATTATCATAACAAGTGATAAAAGGCTCTTCATAAAATTCATCATCATAATAAATAACTTTTCCTTTATTTTCTCCTGTTACTATTAAACCTATAGAGGAAGAACAGCCCAAAGTTCCAAACCTTAATATTCCGTAATATTCAAAGTCTATATCTTCTATATCGTTAGCATTTCCTTCATTTACCTTTTTTGAATATTCTATCATTAAATCAATTCTGTTATCATATTTCAAATAATCAAAATCCATATCTTCAAATTTATCCATACTGTAGCCATGACAAGCACCTCCATTTCCAACCTCTGTTATAAACCAAAAATAATCTTCAGGAAGTTTGAATTCATATTTATTTTCTAATTCTATAACTTTATTTTTATTTATAGGAGGATTTAATTTATATTTATGACTTTCTGATGCAAATTGTTTGAAGTTTTTATCTGTTTCTTTGCATTTATTTAATAGATTTAAAATATTTTGTTTACGTTCATTGTTTAGTTCTTTATTTGTATTGATCATTAATTAATTATACATTTTGAATACATAAAGTCAAATTATGTAAATTTTAATGTTTATGTATATTGAAAATTTTTAATATTGGTAATTTTTAGTGAATTTTTCCAACCGCACACGATCTGCAGGTTTTGTCAAAGAACTTTATATCCTCGGCAGGCTCGGATACGCTTCGCGAAAAATTAGTACTAAAATCGTTTACATGTAAGATAGATTATTAATTTAAGCTAAAATATAGCCCTTTTGCTTCTTTGGGGCACCAAAAGAAGTGGTGGTGTGGGGGCTAGTCCCCACAAATAATAAAAATAATAAAATAATTTTTGACAAAATATATTTGTTTCAGTATATTTATTTACTCGCAAATCATAATACCGCCTTCATATTTCAATGCCTTTGCTGATACAAAATCCTTTTTGTTTAAAGCATTTTCACTATAAAGTTTGCATTTTAAATATTCAGCACTAGTTCCAATATAGTTGTTATTTTGTAAGGCTTTTTCTATTACTATTTTTAAATTTCTTCCTTCAGCATTTTTGTAATATGAATCTTTAAGTTTGTTATTTAAATCATTTAGTATTTTAGCTCTTTTTAATTTAGCCCGGTATCCCACCTTATTATCCATTTTTGATGAAGGTGTATTTTCTCTGTTAGAATATCTGAATATATGAATCTTTATGAATTTTGATTTTTCGCATAAATCATAAGTATCATTAAAGTCATTATTATCTTCATGAGGAAAGCCCACCATTACATCGCTGCTTATAGACATATTTGAATTTGTTTTATACAGTTTTTCTGTGATATTTAGATAATCTTCTCTTGTGTATCTTCTGTTCATAAGCTGTAATATTTTATTGCTTCCAGACTGTAAAGGTATATGAGCATGCGGACAAAGTATATCATCATTTTTAAATAGACTTATAAGCTCGTCATCAAAATAAATAGGCTCAATAGATGAAAGCCTTATTCTTATACCATATTTAGATGAATGCTCTAATATATTTTGCAGTATTTTTGTGAAGTTTATTTCATTATTATAGTTGTATGAACCAAGATTTAAGCCTGTAAGTACAATTTCTTTATAATTGTAATCATTAGCAATTTTTATAGCATCATATATTTTTGAAGGCTCAACACTTCTGTGACTTCCTCTTACCCTTGATACTATACAATAAGTACAAAAAACATTGCATCCATCCTGTATTTTTAAATAGGCTCTGCTCTGTTCCTGAGGAAAGAATATTGGATTGTCTATTTTATTGTTTGAATTATTATGTAAAGTATTGAATATTATTTCAGAGGTCTCTTCTTTTTTCTCATTTGGTATTAGTACAATATTATCTTTAAATATAGAAGAATCTTTATCTTTTTTTGAAACATAACATCCTATTAGAAATACTTTTTTATTTTGTATATCACCCAATTTTTCTAAATATGATATGAGTTTTTTATCACTGTCATTAGTAACAGTGCATGTATTTATAGCTATAGCCTCTGCATTGTCTAATTCTGTTATATTTGCACCTAAGTTTTTTAATTCATAAGATATTTTTTCACTTTCATATTGATTGAGTCGGCATCCAAAAGTATGTATATGTATATTCATAAATATTCTCTTTAAAATATATTATTGTTGTTTTATTGTTATCATTTTTTATTTAAAAGTAATATTAGTTATTTATTAGTATATATTTAAAATAAGAATAATACAAACAATAAAAAACAATTAACATAATATTTTTTATAATAAAAAGTTAAAAAAATCCGATTAACATAATAACATATTTTTTTTATTTTTACTACTTGCGGAATTTGACAATTATGTTAATATAATTATGTTTATAGAAATATGTTTATTATAAATTTATTTTTAATTAAAGGAATTTTAATTAAAAATTCTATTATATAGCAAGGGGAGTTGCAATGAATCCTAACTATCGCATAGAATTGGCAGACAATATGAAAGGGAGCGAAAAGATGGCATTTAATAATGATTCTTCATCATTAGATACAGTAATAAAAGTAATAGGTATCGGAAACGGCGGATGTAATGCTGTAAACAGAATGATAGAAGAAGGTTTAAAAGATGTAGAGTTTATTGCCATGAATACAGATGCTCAGGCATTATCTCGTTCTAATGCACCTACAAGAATAGTTTTGGGAGACAGAGTAACTCAAGGATTGGGAGCAGGTACGGACCCTGATAAAGGTGCTGAGGCTGCTAGAGAGGATATTGCTAATATAGAAGAAGTTGTAAGCGGAGCTAATTTAATCTTTATTGCAAGCAGTTTCGGAGGCGGTACAGGAACAGGAGCAAGTCCGGTAGTTGCTGAGGCTGCTAAAAAGGCTGGAGCTTTAACTATAGGGGTTGTAACTAAACCTTTTGAATATGAAGGTAAATTGAAGATGAGCCGTGCTGAGTCAGGAATTGATAAAATGCTTACAGTAGTAGACTCTCTTATAATAATACCTAATGAAAACCTTTATGATATGGTTGATATGGACGATTACAGCTATGAAGAAGCATTATCTGTTGTAGATGATGTGCTTCGTCAGGGGGTACAAGGAATATCTGATATAATAACTCAGACAGGTTTTATCAATGTTGACTTTGCTGATGTTAAGACTATGATTTCTCTATCTAATGGAAGAGCTCATTTAGGTATAGGAGTAGGTAAAGGCGATGACAGACTTCAAAAAGCTATAACTAATGCATTTGAAAACCCTCTTTTAGATGTTTCAAGCATAAAAAATGCTAGAGGTATACTTGCTAATATAGTTTGTCCTAAAGATTTTGCTATGAAAGAGTATAGAGAAGCTAGTAAAATCATTAATAATTATGCTAATGATAATGCTAATATAAAAATAGGTGTTTGTCCTAAAGAAGACCTTAAAGATGAAATTATTGTTACAATAGTTGCTACAGGATTCGATGCTAATGCTAAAAATAATTTTGAAAATAAAGATATAGATTCAAATGCTAATGATATAATAAATAAATCTGTAACAGTTAATAAAAATGAAATTATAAATAATAATTCTAATACTTCTAATGATACAGTTACTAATAAAACAGCTGCTCCTGTTTTAGAGAGTAAGGCTTATAAGAAAGTTGATGATAAAAAAGAGGAAGTTATAAAAAATAATAAAGAAGAAAGTAACAAAGTAGAAGTTAATGAAAAGATTATAGCTGAGAGTAAAACAGCGTCAAAAAATATAGCTGAAAATATCGTTGAGATAGACAATATAAATACAATAGTAAAAGAACCTCAAGAAGAAAAGGAAGTAGAACTTGAAACTGTAAATGCTAATTCAAAAATTAATATAGAAAAAGATGAAATAGCAGTGATAAAAGAAGAAAAACAAGAAGTTAAAGAAAAAGAATTAGTTTCTAATAATAATGATGAAGTTCAGGAAACTAGAGAATACAAATTTGAAAATTATATTAGAAATCTGAAAAAACCATTGATAGCTAAAACAAATAGATTTAATAATCTTAATGAGAGTACTATTATTAATAATGATGAAGATAATAACAACGATGATATTATAGAAACATTTAATAGAACTATAGTTAATAATAATTCAGAATATGCTCATAGGTACGAAACAAAAGAAAAAATATCAGAAGAGATGCGTTTTGAAGATGAAGAGAAGCATAATAATCCTCATTCTGATTATCATAAAAATCCATTTGATATAGTATCAGATGATTATATGGATAAGCATAATAAAATGGGTTCTAAAATGTCTATATTTGGCGAAACTTCTACCGTTGATAATGACTTGGAAAAACCTGCATTTTTAAGAAGACAAATACAGGCAAGAAATACTATGAGATAAGGTGTTATTTAAAATATGAAGAAAAATATTTTTAGAAAAAGATTATTATTAAGTCTTTTTATTTTTCAAATATTAGCTTTTCATGCTTTTTCTCAGAATACTGTAGAAAATGCTTTGAAATTGTATAATGAAAGAAATTATGAAAGTTCCATAAGAATATTAGAATCTCTTAATATTAAGCCTAGCGATTTAGATTCATATCTATTATTGATAGATAACTATATTAAACTTAATAATTTTGCTATGGTAGAAACTTTAATAGCTGATGCAGAACGTTATCATTCAAGAAATTATAAATTGCTTGAAAGAAAATTAATGATGGAGCTTATCAATAATAGAAATTCAGAAGCTAGAACTACTGTTAATGCTATAAAACAATTAGATAATAAGAATTATATAGCTAATTATGCTGAAGGTGTTCTTAGTGAGAGATCAGGATATTACCAAACAGCTATGAATATGTATGAAAGAGCTAGAGTTATTGACAGAGTAAGACCTGAAGCTACTGTTTCTTTAGCATATTTACATTTAGCTAATGGCGATAATCAAATCGCTTTGAATTTATTTAATGAGAATATGACTAATAATCCTAGAATGGCTGAGTCTTATTATCATTTAGCCAATTATTATTATTTGAATAAAGATTATAATAAATCTTTAGATGAAATTAATAATGCTTTATTTTATTATACAAATTATAATGATGCTAAGATATTGAAGGCTAATGTATTTATCTCTTTGGGCAGATATGATGAGGCAATAGCTATGCTGGAGTATATGCCAGATACCGGCTTTAAAAATGATTCTAAGCATTATTATATAGGTAATGTTTATGAGGGAGCTGATAATTATGTACGAGCTAAAAGTGCATATATAAATTACCTCAGAGCTAATCCTGATAATGAACTTGGAAGGCTTGCTTATGAAAGAGTATTACTGCATACTAATCCTACTCCTGATTATGAGAGGGACAGAGCTGCTTTATACTATGGAAATTTAGCTTCTTACTATACAAGACTTGCAGATAATGTAAGAGCTCAGGCATATTTAAAACATATGTTAAAATTAAATCCTGCTAATACTTATGCAAGATTAATGCTTTCAGATGTTTATAAAAGAATGGGGTTGGAAGAAAAAGCTTTAGAAGAATTAGAGATAGCAAAAAACGTTAACCCTTCAGAAAAATCTATTATATATAAATATGATAGTTATAAAAGAAAATTAGATAAAAATATAGTTTCAAAATCTTGGGGAATAGAACAATATAATGTTGAAACTCCTGGATTTACAGTTGCTATAACAGATACTATTACGGCACAGAAAGACAGTCCTTTGTTTTTGAATACATCTTTATATCAGACATTAGCTTATGTACTTCCTCAATTCGGAAGATTTAAAGTGTTGGAGATGTATACAAACTATTATGATACAATAGATTTATACAGAGAACTTAACAGAAGAAATGTTGATTATTTTTTAAGAGGTTCTGCTTTTCAGAATAATGATACTTTTACTATTATGCTTGATTTGGTAGATGTTAAGAGCGAGAAAGTTATTACTAATTTTACTGTTATGACTAGAGGCAGAGAAAAATTAATGGGTGCTGCTGTTATGGCAGGAAGAGTTGTAAATAATAGTATCCCTTTCTATTCAAAAGTTATAAAGATTCATAATGATAATATATACATAAATTCAGGAAGAATGCAGGGGGTAACCAATAATATGAATTTGATTCTTTATGATACTTCAGCTCCTAGAACTGATTTGCCTACTAGAGGTTATAACAGTGCTATAGGTATGATAAAGGTTATAACAGCAGATGAAAATGTTTCCTTGGCTAAACTTATAGATGGAAGGCTTTTAAATAAAGTTAATTTAAATCAAATAGTAATGCCTTATATAACAAATACAGTTCAAAGCACTAATACAAATGCTAATGCTGTTAATTAATTTGAAATAGTTAAAAATTATGGAAAGAAATATTGTAGGAGTATACGGACTAATATGCTCCGGAAAAAGTTCATTTTCTAAAATGCTTGCTAAGGAAATGAATGCATTATATATTGATGCCGATTTTATAGGGCATAAGGCTTTGATTGAAAATAAAGATAATATAGTAAAAGAATTTTCATCATCTATATTAGATGAAAACAATAATATAGACAGAAAAAAACTTGGTGATATAGTATTTTGTAATGCCAAAAAATTAAAAAGACTTCAGGAACTTAATTATCCATATATAGAAAATAAAGTAAAAGAAATGGTTGATAGTACAGATAAAGATGTTGTTATAGAGGCAGCTCTAATTATGAGAAGCAAAATACCTTCTATGTGCAGCAGCTTGATATATGTTAATGCCAAAACTTCTGATATTATAAAAAGAATGAGAAAAACTAGAAATATTTCAGAAACTGAAGCAAGAAAAAGATTAAAAATGCAAAGAGATGTTAAAAATAATAGATTCGATGCCGATATTCTAATAAACAACATGAAAGATTATAATAATTTAATTATGATCTCTAAAAAATTAGGAAGGTATTATGGAGTTAAATCAAAATCCAAACATGGAAGAAAAAGGCGCTTCTATTAATCACAATATTGGCAGAAAAAAAACTCTTTATATAGTTAATTTTACCCCTATTAGATTATTGATATTTTCTATCAGTTCTGTTGCTTTAATTTTATTTATATTTGTATTAGGTTTTCATTTAGGCGGTTCAAAACCTGTTCATGCAAATAATACTGATGATTCTATTGCAGCTTTAATGAGAAATGCTCAGGACAGCGAAAATATGGCAGCAACAGAAGTAAGCACTGCAGATATGCCTAATAATGATATTACAGCATTAAGCGAATATGATGCTGCAGTTAATAATAATAGCATCATTAGAGAAGGCAATACTTCAGCAGACAGATACAATGAATATACTCAGAATTTAGCTTCTGAATTAGATGCCATTAATGAAAATATTAAAGAAAAAGATACAGCTGGATTATCACCTAACACTACTTATACTCCTCCTCAGCAAATGGCTAGTATAGCTCCTGTTAAGACAACAACTACTGCTAAAAAGAGTACTGTTCCTTATACTAGAAGTTCTTCAGCAGATTCTATATACTTTATACAGGTTGCTGTAGGTTATGACAAAGATAATACTTATTCTGCTAGAGATAGTTTAAAAGCTAAATTCCCAAAAGCTTTTATCAAAGAAGAAACTATGTCTGACGGAAAAATGATGTATAAGTTAAAAGTAGGCAGATATGAAACTAGAGAAGAAGCTCAAAAGGCTTTAGCTGAAATAAAAAAGATTCCAGCATATAAAGATAGTTACATTTATTCCGATAAGAAAGTAAGTTAAATAAAAATATCCTAAAAGTTATAGTGATACCCTTTTAAATGAATAATTTAGAAGGGTATTATTATTTTAAACTATTTGTTCAAATTTTGTGTTTTTAGATTCTTTATTATTTATTTCTATTATCTCGCTTTTATATTCTTTATTATCAGAATCATTATAATATGATGCTGTTATTGATAAAGTGTCCTTTTCTTCTTTTGAAAAATATCCCATTATCATAGCAGATTTATATACTATATCCTTATCAATATTTTCTGATTTATCATCATATATTTCTAAATAGCCAAAAGGTCCTCTATTATAATTAGGTCTTAATACTATGCAGTTTATTCTTTTTCTTTTCTCCAAAGCATCATTTTCTTTTTCATTTCTTCCAAGTAAAAGCTTAACATTTTTATTCATTCTTATATGTCTTCCTATAGCTAAATACTGCATAAGCTCTATATTAAGTATATCTTTTCCATTATTAGAAACTAAATCATTATATCTTCTAGCATATCCTTTGTCTACTATAGCACATCCTGCACCTGCTGGAATAGGGTAGTCTGTTATTCCAAACTCTTCAGCTAATTTCATCTGTACATTTCTGCTTCTTCCGTATATATCATAAAGATTTTCTCTGTTTATCAATCCTTCTTCTTCAGCTTTTGTTATAGGCAGAAGTTTGGCAGATAATGGTCTTAATAATCTTCCTTCAAGTCCGCTTTCTTTTATAGCATTGATTAAGTCCTGAGATTTTTGACTCATAGGTCTTTGTCCTTTAACTTCTCCTGTAGCTATAAAATCGTATCCTTCCTCTTCCATTATTTTTTTAGCAGTTTTAAGCATTAATATATGACAGTCCAAACATGGATTAATAGCACTTCCGTATCCGTATTTAGGATTTAAAAACATATCTAAATAAACATCTTTTAATGATACAAATCTTATTGGTATATTAAGAAAATCAGCAGCTTTTTTAGCAGGATCTTCGCTATATATTTCAAGTAATTCTTCTTTTATAACAGCATATTCTAATCCTGTAACAAATCTTAAAGCAAGAACATCAATATTTTCTCTTTTTAGTATAGCTCCTACAAGCATACTGTCTAATCCGCCGGATAATAGTAAAATAGCTTTTGCTTTTTTATCGCTCATCAAATTTTCCTTTTATTATGAATTTAATTTTATAATATACTGAAAATTTTTAAGTTTGTCAACCGCGAGCTGCGGCACCTTCCCGCACGGTATTGCTTACTCTTATCAAACGTCCGCTATACGTGCGGCTGATTACTTGTTATCGTACAAAATTAACAATTTATATTACAGATAAAATATATTTTACTACTATGTCTTAATATTTTAAAAATATCCATCAAATATAATGTAATACTATAATTTTAGTTCAAAAATGCAGTCTTTTTGCTTCTCACCTGCTGTAGGCACACTTCGTGAGGCGTACTTCGTATGGGCCGCCACCGAGTAGGTGCCTAATCGGCAAAAGAAGTAGGGGTTGCCGAAGGCACGCACAGCGGGGGACTAGTCCCCGAAAATAATAACAATATAAAAAGTAATTTTGACAAATTTAAAAATTTTTAGTATATAAATAAATCTAAAATATATTTTATCAACTTTTCCCGCTGCAAAAGTGCAAATACTATAATATATGAATTACGAAATAAATAAAAAAACGACTATATTATAATGCTATATAGTAAAATTTTATTTACAAATACTTGAAGTTTTATATAAATTATATTATAATATTTATCACGAAAATAATTTTATTAAGGATAATACTTTCAGTACTTACTCTTTTTATACAAATATTTTAATACTTCCCTCTGTAAAATCGTATTATTTTCTTTTTCAATTTTTTAAATCTAATAAATATTTTTTTATTTTTAAGGATAAATCAAAATGGATATAATTATAATAATAGTGTTAATACTTTTAAATGGTATTTTTGCCATGTCGGAAATTGCAGTAATTTCTGCTAGAAAATCTTCACTTATGAAAGATAGCAAAGAAGGAAATAAAGGTGCAAAGACAGCATTAGCTTTAGCAGATAATCCTGACAAATTTTTATCTACAATACAAATAGGTATAACTTTAATAGGTATATTGACAGGTATTTACTCAGGCGATACAGTTGCAAAAGAAGTTTCAAATTTACTTGTAAAAATAAATGTACCATTATCTTATGCTTCTTTAATAGCTCAGGTATTAGTTGTAGCATTAGTAACATATCTTACATTGATATTTGGTGAGCTTGTACCAAAAAGAATAGGTATGGTAATGCCTGAAAGAATAGCAAAAGTTGTTTCAGCTCCTATGACAATACTTGCAAAGATAGGTGCTCCTTTTGTGTGGATATTATCTAATAGTGCATTATTAGTTTCAAGAGTTTTAGGAATAAAAGATGATAAAAGTCCTGTTACTGAAGAAGAAATAAAATCTATGATAGAAGAGGGCAGACAAGGCGGAGAAGTTAAGGAGATAGAACAGGATATTATAGAGAGGGCTTTCTTTTTAGGGGACAGAAAGATAGAATCTATAATGACTCATAGAAATGATATGGTATTTTTAGATGTGAATATGAGTAATGATGAGATAAAAAAGATAGTATCGAAACATTCTTTTTCTGCTTATCCTGTTGTTGATAAGAATTTGGATAATATTGTTGGAGTTGTAAGAGTAACTGATATATTTGATAAATTAAATACTTCAAAGGCTAAAATAGAAAAGTTTGTTAAAAAAGCTAATTACTTTCATAATAATATGGAAGTTTATTTAGTGCTTGAAGAGATGAAAAAGAATAATACTAAAATAGGTCTTGTATCAGATGAGTTTGGTAATATAGACGGTATGATTACTCAAAGCGATATATTTGAGGCTTTAGTTGGTTCTGTAGCAGAAGGAAAAGATAGTAAGGATATTAGAAAGAGAAAGAGCGGAGGCTGGTTTGTGGATGGTCAGTGTCCTATATATGATTTCTTAGAGTATTTTGAAATAGAAGATGAAAATGCTTCTAATAATTATAATACTATAAGCGGTTTGATATTAGAATTACTTCAGCATGTACCTAGTGAAGGCGAATCTTTAGAATGGAAAAATTTAAATTTAGAAGTTGTTGATATGGACGGAGCCAGAATAGATAAAGTTATTGTAAATAAAATAGAAAAGACTGATGAAAATAAAACTTTAGATAATGAATAGTATTAGGTTTTATTAAAAAGATATTTGCTCGAGACTGGACTTGAACCAGCACGGTGTTACCCGACAGCACCTCAAGCTGTTGTGTCTACCTATTCCACCACCCGAGCTTAAATATTAACGAAGACAATTATATATTAAATTATTATTTTGTCAAATATTATTATTTTCAATTTAGTATTTAAAAAAATATTTTTTAATATATATTTGTATTATTGTTTATTTTTTAATAAGGAAATATAAATGAAATATATATCAAATCTGCATACACATACTACATACTGCGACGGCAAAAATACAGTAGAAGAAAATATACAATATGCTATAGATAAAGAATTAATAAGTTTAGGTTTTTCAGGACATTCTCATTTTTATATAGATGATACTTCTATGTCAGAGGAAAATACTATTAAATATTTAGAGAATATAAAAAAAGCAAAATATATTTATAAAGATAAAATACAGGTTTATTTAGGAATAGAAGGTGATTATTATTCAAATTTAAATAAAGATACTGATAAAGAAATGGGGCTTGATTATAGAATAGGTTCTATACATTATATCGATGATGGTAATAATTCCTACTTTCCTATAGATATGTCGAGAGAAAGTTTTAATGAAACCATAAGACATTTTTGTAATATTAAAGAAGTTATTTTTAGATATTATGATAATGTTATAAAAATGATAGAAACTCAAAAACCTGATATTATAGGACATTTGGATTTGGTGAGAAAATATAATTTAAATAAAGAATATTTTACTGAAGAAGAGGATTGGTATACCAAAAAGGTAGACGAGGTTATAGATGTTATTGAGAAAAATGGGTGTATAGTTGAAGTAAATACTAAACTAATGAATAAAAATAATTTGAATGCTCATTATCCTAATAAAACGACTATAAAAAAATTATTAGAAAAAAATATTCCTATCACTATAAATTCAGATGCTCATCAATGTAATAATATAGATAATTGTTATTTTGAAACTGCTGATGAATTAAAAAAACTTGGTTTTAAATCTATAAAAATATTAATAGATAATGAGTTTAAAGATATCGATATAAATAAATTGGGATTGGATTGTAATTAATGAAAATCTATTTACATACCCCCCCTTTATTTTTAAGGCTGATTTTTGAGATTATAATTTTATTTATTGTTTTAATAAGAAAAAACAAACCTGTCCAGCTGTTAATTATATTAATTTCCAATCCCAAGCCTTTTTACAGCTTCTGAAATATGATCTATACCTATGATTTTTATATCTCCCGGATTTTTGATTTCTTTTACAGCTCTTTTAGATATGTATACTTCTTTAAGAGAGAATTTCTGCATCTCTTTTATTCTTCTTTCTATGAATCTAACAGGCCTTACTTCTCCTGAAAGCCCCAATTCTCCAATATAAGCAGTAGTTCTCTGAATTGATATTCCTGACATACTTGAAGCTATTGCCATCGCTATTGCTAAATCGCTTGCTGTCTCTTTAACATTAAGCCCATTAGCTACGTTTATGTATACATCTTGATTTGAAAGATTTAAATGTGCTCTTTTTTCTAGTATAGCTATTATAATAAGAAGTCTGTACTGATCATATCCTATAGTAAGTCTTCTAGGATATCCGAATGCACTGCTTCCCACTAATGCCTCTTGTTCTACGCAAAATACTCTGCTTCCCTCTATTACAGGAGTTATAACATTTCCTGCGAATACTGACTCATTAACACCTCTCGTAAATACTCTTGAAGGGTCTTTTACTTCCATTAATCCCTTTTCTGCCATCTCAAATATACCAACTTCATCAACGGCCCCATAACGATTCTTTACCGCTCTTAATATTCTGTATATGCCTTTATCATCGCCTTCAAAATATAATACGCAGTCTACGATATGCTCTAGTATTTTAGGGCCTGCTATAGTGCCTTCTTTTGTTATATGTCCTACTAAAAATATTGTTATGTTTTTTAATTTTGCAGTTTGCATCAAAGCCCAAGCACAGTTCTTTATTTGTGCCGGTGAGCCTGCTATACTGTTTGTAGAGGGACTGTATATAGTTTGTATGGAGTCTATTATAGCAAGCGATGGAGTATCATCTAATAAAGTATTTATTATATTATCGCAGTTCGATTCTGAAGATATTAAGAAGTCAGAATCTTCTAATGTGAGTCTGTCTGCTCTTAATTTTATTTGTTCAAGAGATTCTTCACCTGTGAAATAATAAACCTTTTCATTTTTAGCAATATTAGATGCAGTTTGTAAAAGTAGGGTAGACTTACCGATTCCGGGCTCTCCGCCTATTAATATAACGCTTCCCTGTACTATTCCTCCGCCTAATACTCTGTTAAGTTCATCTATATTAGTTGATATTCTAGTTCTGTCATTAGTTTTTATTTTTTTTAGCGGAGTTAATGAAGCTTTATCACTGGCTGATGTTGAAGTTCTTTCTCTTATGGATTTATTAGTATCCTGAGAAGGTTCTGTAAAAGGTTTTAAACTATTCCAAGAACCGCATGAAGGACATTTGCCCATCCAATTAATAGTGCTTTCTCCGCAATTATCACATACGAATATAGTATTATTTTTCTTTGCCATATTTTTATTAATTCTATAGTTTATTTATTTTATTATAATTTTTCTATTTATTATATTTACTAAAAAACTTGTTCTCCATTTATGGTCTAGCAAATAAATTTACTAAACGCTCACAAGTTTTTTATTTCTTCTATACTTAATCCTGTATATTTAGCAATTGTATAAAAATCTACTTTATCATTCTTCATATTTTTAGCCATAGATATTTGAGTTTCTTTTATACCTTCTTCTCTGCCTTTTATTCTTTCTTCATTTAAAGCCAAAATATCAAAATAATTCTTTTCATATTCTGTATAATTATCAAATAAATCTTTTGTATTTACAAATTTGTTATACTCATCATAAACTTCTTTCATTATAGGATTTTTTTTAACTAATATTTCCATAATATCCTCCATTTTTTCTTTACTTGTTAAAAAATAAAACCAAGCATCTAATTCATCTTTAAGATTTGAATTACTAGATAAATATTTCTGTAATTCAAGGAAATGCATCTCAAGATGATTAGTAAGTATATGATTAGTTTCAAGTTCTTTTATAACATAACAGCTATGTTCTTTATTGATATCTTTTAACAGATTAAAGTCTAAAATATTAATCACTATAACCTGTTTCAAATCATTATATTTTTCATTATTTCTCAAATTGGCAACATAAGCTTTAGACCAATAGTATAAACTTCTATAAACAAATGACTGATTTCCTATTCTTTGTATTTCTATTAAAACAGTTTCTCCGCTTTTTGTTACTGCTCTAACATCAAGGCATCTGCCCACCTTCGGTGCTATAGATTGCTTATCATTTATAGCTTCTTTTAGATTAAAAGTATTTAAAACTTTTACTTCTTCAAAAGGTTCTTGATTATAGTCCAATCTTACAGAATTAATTAGATTTTTTAAAATACGTTCATGTCCTTCTTTGGCAAACATATAACGCATAAAATAATCGTTAAGTACATTAATATCTTTTGTTTTGCTCATAATTTTATTATAACAAAAGAATTTAAATTGTCAAAGTTACAAATAATTCTAAAAGCTTTAAAATTATTCCGCCTTGCTGTTAAACTTCTCAAAAATTTTATGTCTTCTTTTCTTGTCGGAACTCCATAACATAAGTCCGAATACTATAACAGCAATAGGAAGCATAACTATATTTATTACTCTTACAAAAAGCTTAACTGTTTCAGGCACTTGATAAGGAGGGTTAAATACAGCTCCTTTTCTTCTTATACTCATTAATCCGCTGTCGCCTGCCATATAATCAACTAAATTCATTAAGAATATTTTATTAGCCTCGTATGCACTATTTTTAGCCATTTCATAAGAACCAACAACCATAACTTTTCCGCTTGTAGTAGAATTAATTCTGTTTATGTCATTATTAATATTATTTTGAGCATTTGTTGATAGAGGTATATCTTTTCCAGCAAATGCACTATTCATTTTTCCTTCAAATGAAGCAGCTAAAAGCCTTTTTGATAATCTGCTTGAATCTTGGGGTATTCCTGTCATAGAAGAAGCAAAGTTCTCTGTTTCTACCCAGCTTTTATCACTAGTATAAATTAAAGGAGTCACTTTTATATCAGTATTATTTGTATTAGTTATAATTTCTGATGATATAGGAGTAAGTAAAAGATTAATGCTTTTAGTTATATCATTTTTAGCATTAATATTTTCAGCAGCTATCAAAGGTATATAATACATTTTCTGTTCCGGCATACCCTGCTGTAATTGAGCCTTATATGCATTATCATCAAATATCATATTTTCTGCTACAGTGAATCCATAATTAGTGAGTATTTCATTAAGTCTGTTTGTAACAGGTATAAGTTTAGGGCCGTACATCTGAGCATTAGGATCATCTTGATTTATCTCTACACCATTAAGCATAAATAATACAGGTTTTCCGCTCATAATAAACTGATCTAATTTATATAACTCATAATCGCTGAATGCTGTTTTACTTCCTGCTATAATCAATGCATCTATACTTGAAGGTATATCATTTAATGAAATATCAACAGCTTCAAAATTATAATTGCCTTGTATTTCTGTTACATATTCGCTTACGCTGTTATAAGCATCATTAGGATTTCCGCCGAATTGAGGAGGTATAGTTATATAATTAGCTTCTTCATGTCCCTGAACATATCCTATAGTTGCTTTAAGTCCAAGCATACTGTCTATATTTTTTGATATTTCATTTTTTATTTCGTCAAAAGCTCCATACAATATATATGATGTTGAAAGCTGTCTTATATCATCTCCGTTTTCTAAAACTAATGCGAAATAAGCACTTCCTTTATTTGCTACTATATTTCCACTAGAGTCTTTTATATCATCCCACTCAATTTTTTTAACATTAAGCTTTTTTAATAATTCTTCATTTTCAGCAGTAGGGTTAGACATATCTACATTTATAAATCTTACTTTATTCATTAAATCCTTATTAGCATCAGCAACAGCCTGCATAATAGAATCAGGTATAAGCTCCATTGCTCCTATAGGAAGAAGGTCATATATTTCTTTTGATGAAACATAATAAACATTCAAATTATTTTCTAATCTTGCAAGTCTGTCATTTTTATCCATCATCTTTCTTATTATGGTATCTATATTGTACTCTAAACCTTCAGTTGATTGTACGAATGGTATTGTTTCTATAGAATCGCCGTATATGAAAGAAAGTCCCATATATGCTACTTTAGTTTGAGTTTGATCCTTTTCTAATACGCTTATTTGAGTAGGGTTTATTCTATACTGGCTAGCTAAATCTCCATGTTTTGAAGCATCTATCACTTCAAAGCTGATATTCTTTCCGCCTGCTGCTTTATATCCTTCAAATAAATCTTTTATATATTTCTCATAAGTAGAGAATGGGGGAGGCAGATTTGGTGTAACAAAAAATTTTACACTCATAGGCTCTTTTAAATTTTTAACTAAATTCTTACTTTCTTTGCTTAGAGAGTAAACTTTATCTTTAGTTAAATCTATCATAGGGGTAAATTGATTAGCTATTGCATTTATTAGTATTATAATTACAACTATTAATGAAAATGTTATTATTCTGTCTTTTTTCTTTGTCATATATTACCTGCATATAAAAATGATAAAAATTATAATATTCCGACTGCATTTATAAATCAGAAATAATGAAAATTTGCTGTACATTATATATTTAATAATGCTATTTGTCAAAATATATAACTTATAAACCAAAAAAAATATTTTTTGTAATAATTTTTATATTACAGCTTGACATTTTTTATTTGTGTGCTATAATAATTTTCACTTGCCTAGTTAGCTCAGTTGGTAGAGCAAAGGACTGAAAATCCTTGTGTCTAGGGTTCGATTCCCTGACTAGGCACATCCCCCTTTTTATTTAATCACAATAAATCCAATTAAGCATTATTATAAAATATATAGTTTCTTATGAATTAAAATAACAATGGTAAAATAATATGGATATAGAAAAAGAAATAACTAATTATATTAATCCTCTTTATGAAGATAATCATATAATAGCAGCTGTAAAGCCCCCTAATATACCTACACAAGGCGATATAACAGGAGATGTTTCTTTCTTTGAGAATATTAAGGATTATATAAAAATAAAGTATAATAAAAAAGGCAATGTATTTTTGGGACTTGTTCATAGATTGGACAGACCTGTATCAGGGGTTATGGTATTTGCTAAGACTTCAAAGGCTGCTTCAAGATTAAGTGAGGCTATAAGAGATGGAAAATTTGAAAAGATTTATTATGCTGTTGTTAATGGTATACTTTTAGAAAAAGAGGCTAATCTTGAAAATTATCTTGTAAAAGATAAAAATAAATTAGGCAATATAGCTAAGGTAGTTTTTAAAAATACTAAAAATACTAAAAATGCTAAAATAGCTAAATTAAAATATAATGTTATAAAAGAAGATGTTATAAAAAATCTTAGTTTATTAAGAATAGAATTAGAAACAGGTAAATTTCATCAAATAAGAGTTCAGCTTTCTAATATAGGACATGTTATATATGGCGATAGGAAATACGGAAGTTATATAAAATATGACAGAAATGATGTTCCTTTAGCTTTATTTGCTAAAAGTCTTAAATTTCCTCATCCGACAAAAGATGAAGAGATATATGTTGAAGCAGATTTACCTTCATATAATCCTTGGAACATATTTAATAATTCGTTATGAAAAAAAAATTAAATTTGCATGGGTGCCAAACATATTGCATTTAAGTATTCCTTATCTTTTTGAAGTATAACATAGGTGTATCATAATTTAAAGCTGAATGTATTCGTTTATGATT
>CASGDY010000033.1 GCA_949300355.1 uncultured Brachyspira sp. | reverse complement strand
ATCATAAACGAATACATTCAGCTTTAAATTATGATACACCTATGTTATACTTCAAAAAGATAAGGAATACTTAAATGCAATATGTATGGAACCCATGCATTTTTTAATATAATCATTTTTACTATCATATATAGATTTACAAATATTTTTGTATATAATTAATTATATGCTTAATATTATATTGGAGTTATTTTTATGAGAGATAAAGATTATTTAGAATTATTATCTAAAAAATACCCTACAATAGATGATGCTTCTGTAGAAATTATAAATTTAAAAGCTATATCTCAATTACCTAAAGGCACTGAATATTTCCTTAGCGACATACATGGAGAATCTGACGGATTTGAATATTTAATTGGTACTTCTTCAGGTGTGATAAGAGAAAAAATAGAACTTCTATTTAAAAATACTTTGCCTGAACATGACAGAGTTGAACTTCAAATATTAATAGTAGATACTAAAAATTTGATAAATAAAAAAGCAAATGAAAGCGATTTCGGTGATTGGTGCAAAATTACTATATACAGACTTATAAGAATATGCAAACTTGTAACAAGTAAATATACAAGGTCTAAAATAAGAAAAAAAATGCCTGCAAATTTCGCATATATATTAGATGAGCTTTTGCAAACAGATGCCGAAGAAAATAAAGAAAATTATTATTTTTCTATTATAGGTTCTATTATTGAAATATCTGCTGCTGATAAATTTATTATCGCATTATGCCAGCTTATTCGTCAATGCAGTGTTGATAGGCTTCATATAGTAGGCGATATTTATGACAGAGGACCGCACCCTGATAAAGTTATGGACAGTATAATGACTTTCAATGAGGTTGATATTGCTTGGGGTAATCATGATATACATTGGCTTGGAGCTGCTAAAGGAAGTTTAATATGCGTTGCTAATGCTGTGCGTTTGGCTGTTAGATACAATAATTTCGATTTATTAGAATATAGCTACGGTATTAATTTAAGATCTTTATCCTCATTTGCTAATGATATTTATAAAGATGATCCTTGCGAGGTATTCAAACCAAATACTTTAGACAAAAATATTTATGATGAAGTTGATAAAGATTTAGCTGCTAAAATGCATAAAGCTATATCTATAATACAATTTAAATTGGAATGTCAGCTAATAAAAAGACATCCTAATTATGGAATGGATGATAGAATTCTTCTTGACAAAATTGATTATGATAAAGGAACTATAACATTAGATGGAAAAACTTATGAGCTTAAAGATAAAAATTTCCCTACTATAGATAAAAACAATCCTTTTGAATTAAGCGAAGGAGAAAACATATTAATACAAACTTTAGCATTCTCTTTTATGAATAGTCCTACACTTCAAAGACATATGAATTACATGTATGCTAAAGGTGGAATATATAGAATATTTAATGGAAATCTTCTTTATCATGGATGCATACCTACAAAAGAAGAGGGCGGATTTGATGATGTTTATATAGACGGTAAATATTTATCAGGAAGAGAGTATCTTAATCAGGTAGAAGATAAAGTAAGAAAAGCATTTTACTGCGAAGCTGGAAGCGAAGAACAGCTTAATGCTCTTGATTACTGCTGGTATTTATGGTGCGGTCCTAAATCGCCTTTATTTGGTAAAAATAAAATGACTACTTTTGAAAGGTACTTCATAGAGGATAAAGAAACCCACAAAGAAAAATATAATCCTTACTATTATCATATAGACAATAAAGAATACTGTCAGAATATATTAAGAGAATTTGAACTTGATATAAACAGATCGCATATAATAAATGGGCATGTACCTGTGAAGACTCATAAAGGAGAAAGCCCTATTAAAGGAGGAGGACTTCTTTTAGTGATAGACGGAGGACTTTCAAAGGCTTATCATAAAAGCACTGGTATAGGCGGTTACACTTTGATATCAAATTCGAATATGATGGCTATTGCTGAACATAGGCCTTTTACTGAAGTTGTGGAATCAGGATTTAAATTGAGTCCTAAATCTATAATAGTAGAAAGATTCATTAAAAGGGTTACTGTAGGAGAAACAGATATAGGCAAGCAGTTATCAAAAAGAATAGATGATTTATTAGAGCTTTTATCTGCATACAGAAGCGGCATTGTTAAAGAAAAAGTTGATTAACTTTATCATCTTTATTATCTTTCAAACGCACGGTGAGTGAAGCTTTATTCATTAGCCAATTTATAATTCAAAATAATCAGCATAATTTTGAATTAGTTATACGTGCGTTGTATACATTATAAATTTAAATAAAACTTGGGCGGGCAGCTATAAATTCTAAGTAAATTATTAAAAAAATTAAAAATTATAATGGAAAATTAAAACTATAAATCTAAAGGGCGGGCAAGTGTAATTAAGTTTTAAAATTTTATTCACATACCACCCTTTATTCTTCTTTGTATATATTTGAAATGCTAACTTTATTCATCTTTTATAATCAAACAAGAAAAAGCATACCCACCTTAGTTTTTATTAAGTTTAAAATATATTTAACGCACGGTTAACTAAATTTTTAATATAGATAAAATTGAATTGCAAATATATTTTTAGTTTTGCTCTGGAGTCGGATTAATGCATTTAAAATAAAAATATTTTAATGAACTTTTGAATATACTAAATATATAAAAAGCTTACAAAATCTATTAATACAAAATTATTCCCAAAACTGCAGATATTAATATTATAACAATAATAGGAACTTTTTTTATCTTTAGAAATATTGATAATGCAAATATAAATATTCCTATAGGACTTACATATTTAAAAATGTTTTGAATAAAATCAATATTTCTTAAAATAGAAGTTTCTGTAAGCTCCACAAAAAAAGCGTCTTTAGTGAAAGTTACAACCGCAGAAGCTATCAAAGCAACAGCACATACTCTCAAAGCATTCATTATATTATTAAACTGCTCATTGTTTTTAACGGCATAGAAAAATTTCGATACTATCATAGTAATAATGAAAGCAGGAATAAATATACCGAATGTTGCAACTGCTGATCCTAAAACTCCGGCTACTTTATACCCTACAAATGTTGCTGCATTAATAGCAATAGGTCCGGGTGTTATCTGCGATATTGCCACAAGATTAGAAAACTCGGAAGAAGTAACCCAATTATATTCTTTTAATATACCAAGAAGGAGAGCAATTATAGCATATCCTCCGCCGTAAGTAAAAAATCCTAGTTTAGCAAATACATAAAAAAGTCTAGCATATATCATAATACCAAATCCAAATCAAGATTGTTTTTTTATAACGTATTTATTAATAAGATAATAAATCCAGCCAATCAATGCTGAAAGAAGTAAAGCATATATAACATTGAAATGTAGAAATACCACTAATACAAAACTCAATATAAATAGGAAAGCAGTAAATTTATCTTTTATAACCTGCTTACCCATACCGAAAGCTGATAAAAGTATAAGCCCTGCAATAGCACCTCTGATACCTAAAAAAGCTTTATGTACATATTCAGTATTTTGAAATCTCTCGAATATAGGAGCTATCATAAGTATTATTATAAATGAAGGAGCCATAACCCCAATACCTGCCATAATGCCTCCAAATAATCCGGCTACTTTAAATCCTGTAAGAAGCGAAGAGTTTACAGCTATAACTCCGGGAATGCTTTGGGCTAGAGCGAATATGTCTATAATCTCATCTTTGGTTATGAATTTCCTTTTATTGACGAATTCCTCTTCCATTATAGGAAGCATAGCAAGCCCGCCGCCTATGGTAACAAGCCCTATATAAAAGAAAGAAAAAAACATTGTATACCAAGCCGGTTTAATAGAATTTGAAGAATTATCAGAATTTGTATTTTTTTCAGAATTGCTGTCCATATATAATCCCATATTTTTTATATAATAAATTATATTATATTTTGTTATTGTCAATAGAAAAATACAGTATTATGTAATTTTTTACATTGAAACATATTAATTTAATTAATAAACAATATTGAAAAACTTTAAAAAATGTATATAATTTTCCTATATTAAAAAACTATGACTATTGGCATCATTTTGTTTTTACATATTTTTATTTTATTTATTTTATATTATATATAAATAGAATGGGAGGAATATAGATGGAATATGATGTAGAGTATTTAAAAAATCAAACTTCAATTAATTATGATAAAACTCTATGCTACTGTAAAAATGTTTCATATAGAGATGCATATAAAGCCATAGCTGATAATAAATTAACAACATTGGAAGAGGTAGTAGAAAAAACTCAAGCATCTACAGGCTGCGGCGGATGTAAGGATCGTATTTTGAGTTTGATAGAATATGCCCAAAAAAACAATTATGAACCTCTAAATGTTTGATTCGGATATATTATGAATGAAAAAGTGCTTAATGCTTTAAAAGAACTCGGTATAGAATATAAAGAATTTGAAGAGGCAGGAGTTACAAAAACAGTTGATGATGCTGCTAAAACACTTAATATAGAAAGAGGACAGGTTGCAAAATCAATACTTGTAAAACCTTCAAAGAAAAATTTCGCTATGATTATAGCTTCCGGAGATAAAAAAATATCTTCCAAAAAGATGCGTACATATTTCGATTGTAAAACCAGTTTTGCAAATGCAGAAGATACTTTCAAATTGACAGGCTTTACATTCGGAGGAGTATGCCCTTTTGGTATAGACAAAGATATTGATGTTTTAGTTGATAAAAGTATGAAGAGATTTGATGCACTTTATATAGCCTGCGGAAGCGACAGCTCTTTAGCAAAAATGACCTATGATGAAATACTAGAAAAAATATCTAATGTAGAAGTAGATCTCACAGAAGACTAAAAATATTATATAATACAAATAAATATAATAAGCAAAAGCCAATGCATACCTAAGCCATAGATATGCATTAGCTTTTTCCCATATACTCATTTTTTTTAGGAGTTATAGAATAGCTAAAGTGCTGAAGGTTTCTTTATTAATAAAATGATGAATTAACTATTAAATATCTGTCTTTTCCTTTAGTATTTACATCAGGATTATAAACAATATAAATATCATCGCCAAGCTCTACATATCTCAAAAGAGTATCATCAGACATAAAATCACCCTTAACATAAATAGCAGAACCCGGAGCCATAGGACAATTATATTGAGTAGTTATTATCTTTGGCTTTGTTTCTATATAGCCCTTATAACCATAAAGTCCGCTTTTATCATTTTTATAATTAGCCTCAAGCCAAGTAGCATAAAGCTCGCTCCAATCCTGAAATTGTTTTATGTTTTTGTTGGCGGCATAAAGTATAGCTTTGTATGTTCCTTTATATTCTTCCGGAGCATTTGCTATATCTTTATAAATTTCAAAACCATTTTTAGAATGAAGTCCTAGCCAATACATAAATAATGAAACAGTTGCATATTTATGAACTGTATATCCTTGATTCCAATTAATAAAATAATCACCTTTAGTTATTAAATACATAGAATCTGTATTGTAATAATTAAGTCTGTTTGAAGGAACTTTTCCTCTATATGATATTACTGCCGCTTCTGATAATGCCTCATCAACCCATACATCAAATGCATCGCTGCTTTTATTTTGCAATTGACTGTAATGTATAACATGATGAAGTTCATGAGCTATAGTATTTACAACAGATTCAGGATTTTCCCAGCCATTTATATAATCCAAAAATATTATATTCTGAGTATCATTTTTTATTTCATCAAGTCCGTCTAATATGGAATAACCTTGCATATAAGGTTTATCGCCTGTATATCCTCCGTTAATATCCATTATTAAAAGGGTTAATTTTCCATTTAATTTTCCGTATAGATATTCTTCCATTTCATATATTTTAGATGTTTCTAATATAATATTTTCTAATTCTCTTTCATTGATTTCTAAGCCGTTTTCTAAATACACATCTATTTTTGATGTGGAGTATATATTCTTTGCTTTGAATGTTTCTTTTGAATAATTATTTTTTATATATCTTACAGCATTGAATGATTTTTCTGTATTATTGCCTTTATATATATTATAACTTACAGGAGTTTTTAATACTTCGTTTAAAGTGCTGTATTCTCTTGCACTTAAAATAAATATATTGAATAGAAATATAATCAGTATAAAATATTTTCTCATTATTACAGCTCCTTATAAAATTATAATATCTATAATTAGTATCGGAAAAATAATGAAAAACAGTTCATAAAAACTATGTAAAAAAATAAAGACCTGCTTAAAAAAGCAAGCCTTTAATAATATATAAAATTAATTTTTTAATTAATTATTTTCTATATAAGCTGTAGGAGTATTTTCTGAATCATCTATACTATTCCATATAGCGTTTAATTTATCCTGCATTATGGCAACTGCTGCAACATAAACCAATAAACCTAATATTACTAATAATACAGTGCTGTCTTCGCTATTATCCATACCTGCTTTTGCAGTCATTTCTAAATAAACTATTTTACCATATTTGTAATACCAATATAAACTGTATATGTTACAAGTTACTAAAACAAGTATAAGTTCCAAAGCAGGATTTATATCTTCTCTTTCCATAAAATTCTTGATTTCGTCTGTAGTTTTATAAATCCAATAAAGATAATAAATACCGCATGTAACTATACTTAAAAGTACTAGCATAGGAACGCTTCTAACTGTGCCTTTTCTCATTTTTAATCTCCATCATATATTTTTTTGACGGATTGCATTATACATTATTTATAAAAAATAGACAATATATTATGAAAATTATTTTACAAAAATTATAGAAGTTTAAATTTAATTTTAAATAAACTTAAACTTCTTAATATGTAATTATAAATTTTGCTCTTCAAAGAAAGTTTTATATATGCTTTTGATGGCTTTATTTAGATCATCATCTTTTACGCCTATCATAATACTCACTTCACTTATACCTTGGTTAAGCATTTCTATATTGATATTGCATTTTTCCATAGCATGCATAGCTCTTGCAGAAACACCTACACATTGCTGCATTCCTTCGCCTACAAGCATTATCAAAGCAAGTCCATGATCAAAATAAATATTATCAACATTAAGTTCATCTCTTACTCTTTCATATATACGTTTTTCTTTTTCAGGAGTAATAGCTGAATTTCTAACTATTACAGAAATATTATCTATTCCTGAAGGAGCATGCTGATATGGTATATTTTCATTTTCTATTATTTCTAAAAGTTTCCTACCGAATCCTACTTCTCTGTTCATCAAATACTTACTTACATAAAGACATGAAAAATCAGCTTCACCTGAAACACCTACTACAGGATTAATGCTTTTATTTCTGCTTGCAACTATTCTAGTACCTTTAGCAGGAGGGTTATTAGTATTAAGTATATGTACAGGTATATTAGCTTCATAAACCGGCTGTAAGGCTTCAGCATGAAGAACATTAAATCCGCCGTAGCTTAATTCTCTCATTTCTCTATATGTAAACTCATCTATCAATTTAGGATTGTCTACTATATTAGGAGCTGCTGCAAATACTCCGTCTACATCAGTAAAGTTTTCATAAACTTCAGCATTAACCGCTTTTGCTAAAATGGCACCTGTAATATCGCTTCCTCCTCTAGGGAAAGTTACTACATCGCCTTTTTCTGTATATCCGAAAAATCCTGGAAATATTACCAAAGCAGATTCATCTTTTAATTTAGCCAAATTAGCATAAGATTTTTCTAATACTGCTGCATTGCCGAATTCTTCAGAAAGTAAAAGTCCTGCATCTTTAGGATTAACATATTTAGCTTTAACGCCTATAGAATTAATATAAGCGGCTATTACTTTAGCACTTAAATCTTCTCCTAATGCTTTAACTCCGTCTATAAATTTTGTAGGGAGAGATTTATCTTCTGCTATTCTTTTTAATATATCATTTTGAATCTCTTCTAAAAGTTCATGAGAAAGAGAAAGTTCATCTATTATATTTTTAAATCTTTCTATAATGATTTTTAATTCTAATTTTCCGTCTTTTCCGGCAATAATAGTTTCAGCAAGAGTGATAAGTAAATCGGTTACTTTGGTGTCTTCTTTGAGTCTTTTTCCAGGTGCAGATACTACTGCTATTCTTCTATCTTTATCTGCTAATATTATATCAACCACTTTTTTTATTTGACTTGCATTTGCTACAGAAGAGCCTCCGAATTTTGCTACTTTCATCTTACTTAAATCCTCCGTAAATTTAGTAAAATTTATTAAATAAATTACTATACATAATAACATAAAATAATTTTTATTTCAATTATTTTATATATGTTTTTTATTTTTTATAAGACATTAATTTTCGATAAATAATCAAATATATTAAGTAAAATATTATTTGTACTCATTACTGATAATAATCATATAAAATTTTTTATTCTAACAACGGTTTGGATGGGTGCTTACAAATTCTAATTAAGCTATAAATATAAATAAATCTTAAAATTCAAAATGATTCTATAAATTTTAAAGGGCGGGGTATATAATAAAAGTTTTAAAGCCTACAATTTTATTTATTTTTATATTATAAAATTGTAAAATATTAATAAATAATATTGACATAATCTTATAATTAATATAAAAATATCAATAAAATCATTTTAAAAAATGATATTATATTATGAACAAAAAACTATTTTCTATTTTATTTACTTTATTTTTAATTGGTGTTTTATCTGTAAGCTGTTCCAATAAGGATAAAACATCACAACCTACAGGCATAGACAGTAAATATGCTGATAAGTGGTTAATTAGCGTTACCGGAGCCGGAGATCAAGGAATAGATAATACAATACTTACAATAAATGCAGATGGTTCTATTACAGATGATACTGGTAATAATATACCAGCTTCACAAATAACTAAAAATTCTAACAATTCATACACTGCAATTACTACATTATCTGAAAATGGTTCTACAAATAAAATAACTATTAATATAGAATTTACTACTGAAACCTCAGCTAATTTAAAAATTGATATTGTAATTACCTATTCTGATAATACTACAAATGAACTTAATTATAGCGGTACTTTAACTAGACAATAAAATAATACAAATTACATTATATCATATTTAATAATGAACAAGCAGCTGATAACTTTAGTTGTCAGCTGCTTGTTTTGCAAGTTTATCGCTAGTAATGCCAATTAATAATTAAACTCTTTTTTATTATCTCATAAAACGCATGCAGATAAAAATTTAAAACCTATTATTATTTAACATTCTAATTGAAACAATAAATAAAATTAAATTAAACATGCGTTAAGTAAAATTTCAAATTTAATAAAAACCTGGGTGCTTACAAATTATAATTAAGCTATAAATATAAATAAATCTTAAAATTCAAAATGATTCTATAAATTTTAAAGGACTGGGTATGTAATAAAAGTTTTAAGATTTAATTACATTTGCCCGCTCTTTATAGGTTATAATCTGAAATTTGTATTTTTTATTTCTTTATGCCTAATTAGAATTTAAAGCATCCGCTCAAATTTTATTTAAATTTGTAATGTATTCACCGCATTAAGAATTATAATTATTATGATTATTATAAAATATAATTTTCATTTTCTATAAAGCCTGATTACCATGCGGGAATGAAATAATACTTGATTAAATTTTATAATGTTTTATTATTAACTATAAATAATAAAATAATAAAGGATTAAAAAATATGAATATATTTGCTTTTACAAATAAAGGCATAGATACAAAAATAAACACAGACACTATTCTTTTTAACAGCGAATCTGTATCAGGAAATCCGCTTCTTATTAATGAACAAAATAATTATAGTCATTTTATAGATAATATGGAAGGAACAGCAGTTTCAATGATCGCTGACGGACTCGGAGATACTTTTGCATCAAAACTTGCTATAAATGTTTATAATGAAAATTTTCTTGATTTGCTTGAACTTGTAGGCGAGCAGGAAATAATGAATTGGATAATGCATAACTTTATAAAACTTGAAGTTGTTGCTGCAAGAGATTCTGCTGATGATAAAGAAAAAGCTATGGCAGGAGCTTCTATTGCGGGCGTTTTATATCATAAGTTTGCAGGAGTATTTGTATTTAATGCAGGCGACAGTAAAGTTTATGCTGTTAATAGAAATAAAGTATTTCAAATAAGCAGAGATCATATGAAAGGCAATGCATTAGAAAATTGTGCATGTGCAGGAGGCGGACATTATATCACCATTGAAGGAGCTAGAAGAAATCAGAATTATAATTATTTTATAGCTTCTAATTCTATGGTTGAATTATTATTAAATAAGTATGGAAATATCGAAGAAGCTATTAATGATATAATGGGTTCATCAAATACTGAAGAGGCAATTAACAAATTAAAGAGTATAGCAGAAAATTCTAAAGACAATGTAAGTGCTTTGGGATTATTAAATCTTTTTGAGTAAAGACTGTGAGAGTTTATAAATAATATGAAGTCCTAATATTCACTGTAATATTAGGACTTTTACCGCAGGTACGCAGAGCGAGCGAACAATTTTTATATATAAAAGAATTTGTAACTAACAACTAATTATAAAACAATAAAAATATGGGTATCATAAAAACATGAAAAAAGGAACAACAAGACCAATACCAATAATGCTTCTATTAAATATAGTAACTTGCGGAATATACTATATTTATTGGATTTATCAAACATCAGTTGAAATAAAGATGTGCAGTGAAAGAGAAGATTTAAATCCTACCATTGAAATACTGCTTGGCATAATAACATGCGGACTTTATTTCAAATACTGGTATTATAAATATGGAAAAATTGTTTATAAGGAACTTCCTATTAAAGCAGGAATAAATAATGCTGAAGATAAAACAATGGTTTTAGTAGTAATAGATATAATTATTGCTCTAATGTGGTGGGGAAGTATGATATTGAGGGTATTATTATTGGCTATAACTTCTTATACTTCATCAGATGAAGAATTAGTTTACAGCTTTTTATATATTATTCCATCAGGATTAATATATGCTGTTAATATATCTTCACTTATTATGCAGGATAAACTTAATAATATTTGGAAGCATATACAGTAATTATTGCAGTATATACTGAAAATTTTTAAGTTTCTCATTTTTTTTATTCAACTTTTTCCCGCCGAAAAAAGTTGCAAAAAGTGCAAGTATAAAATTAGTACCAAATCATACTAAAATTGTCTTATATGTAAAATAATTTATTACATTTAAGTTCAAATATAGCCTTTCGCGAAGCGTATCCAAGCTTGTCGAGGATATAGCTTCTTTGCGGCAATACCACAGGCACTTCCTTCGGTCGCAAAAGAAGTGGGGTATAAGGCAAAGCCCCAGATATAAAAACAAAAATATAAATTTATTTTTGACAAAATATAGTTGTTTAGGTATATTTTATTAGATATTAAAAAAATAAATTTATAGAGGGTGAGCATATAAAATTTAATTACATTTGCCCGCCCTCTATTTTTTATAACTTTAATTTGTAATTTTGTTTTATATTTCTTTACTGATTAATTAGAATTTGTTAGCACCCGCCCAAGTGTTTTTTAAATTTAGAATTCACATAACGCACGTTAAACGAAATTTAAAATATGAATTAATTAATAATACAAATTTTATTATATTAAAAAATCTGCTCACCGTGCGGTAATTTAAACATAATAATTAAATTATGCACTTACATCTATAAAATTAAACTCTTTCACATCGAAAAGCCCATTTGTTGTAAGTTTAATTTCCGGTATAACAGGCAAAGCCATAAATGATAAAGTCATGAAAGGATCTATTTCTCTGTTAACATTAAGTTCATTATAGGCAAGTTCATGCATAGAATAGATTTTCTTTACTATATCATAAGGAGAATCATCAGACATAATGCCTGCTATTTTTAATTGTAATGTATCAAGAACTTTTCCGTTTTTTACAACGGTTATTCCGCCTGAACATTTTTCTATTTCTTTTATGGCAAGTATTATATCTTCATCATTGTCGCCTACTGCTATTATATTATGAGAGTCATGAGAAACACTTGTAGAAATAGCACCGTTTTTTAATTTGTAATTTTCTATTAATCCTAAACCTATTTTACCAGTTGCTTTATGCCTTTCAACAACAACCAATTTCAATATATCAACACTCTTTCTGTATTTAAAATATCCGTTCTCAAAACCTACGATCCTTACGCTTTTCTCTGTAACTAAATCTTTATTAACTATTCTTATAACATTAGCTTCATCAGATTTTAATTTTATCTGTATATCATCAACTGTAATAGGTGCAATGTTAATTGTACTAAAAATATTATCATTATAATTATCTTTTTCTACTTTAAATAAAGCTTTTCCATTTTCTGCAGCTAATTTACCGTCTATAAAAACTTTATTAGCTTTGAAATCTTTTAAATCATTAAATAAAACAATATCAGCCTTGTATCCTGAAGCAGCTAAACCAATATTTTTAAGTCTGTAGCATTCTGCAGCATTAATAGTAGCCATAGCAATAGCATTAAATACATCAAGTCCATGTTCAACTGCTATTTTTAAATTATGAGATATATGCCCGTTTTCAATAATATGATCCAAATGCTTATCATCTGTACACATTGCACATCTTCTTGCATTGCTTTGATTAACTCCCTGTAAAAGTGAAGCTAAATTCTGTGCTGCAGAACCCTGTCTTAAAAGTACATACATTCCATTAGCTATTCTAGACTTCAAATCTTTTGCAGATACGCATTCATGATCCGTATAAACTCCGGCAGCTCTATAAGCATTTACTGTCTTTCCTCCAAGCATAACACCATGTCCGTCTATAATCTTATCAGCATTGATTGCCGCAAGTAATTTTTTAAGTACATCTTTATCACAAGATAATACACCCGGAGCATTCATCATCTCAGCAAGCCCGAATATATCTTCATCATTTATAAACTCTTCTATTATTTTAGAATCAAGTACGGCTCCGGAATCTTCAAAACTTACAGCAGGCACGCATGAAGAAAGCATAAACTTGCATTTTAATGGGCTTTTTTTGGCAGACTCTATCATAAATTTAATTCCGTCAATACCGCATACATTAGCAATTTCATGAGGGTCTGTTACAATTAAAGTAGTGCCGAAAGGAATAACCACTTCAGCAAAATTAACCGGAGTACATAAAGATGATTCTATATGTACATGCGAATCTATAAGTCCGCTTGTAGCATAAGAGCCTTTAGCATCAATAATTTCTTTACCATTATAAGAACCCACACCTGCAATATAATCATCAACAATGGCAATATCTGCATCCGTAATAGTTGCTGATATAGGATCAACCACCTTACAGTTTCTTATAACTAAATCAGCCAAATTTTTTCCGCTTGATACTTCAATCATTTTTGATAATTTTTCTATAGTCATGAATAGTCCTTACAATTAATATATATTAAATATAGTAAATAATATGTTGATTTTCAAATTTATTAGTGATTTAAGCAGAATAGGTAGTTAGTTATTTAACTATGCTTGATTATTTTTTATATTGCTGTATAATAAATAAGCATTATGTATGATTTTATAAAAAAAAATATTTTACTTTTCTAAATAAATTTATTCTTGTTGTAAAAAAATATTATAATCAATATGGATGTTTGTTTTTAAATGAGGTGGAATATGGAAGATAAAAAAAAATTTTTAAAAATATGTATATATATATCATCGATTTTGGTTTTATTTTTAATGATTTTTTCTTTCTTAGGAATTATTAAAAGAGTAGGATATTTATCTGAGTTTAAATTTGATCTAGAAAATATAAATAATACATTAGAATTAAATGGTATTAATATAGAAGAAACCAAAAATATATTCACTATAGATAATGTATTGGATAATGATGCTCTTGCTAATTATATATTTACAAATGAATCTATTACTAATTATAATTATGGTTTTAGATTAAAATATTATAATAAGTTTTTTAGAAACAGTGATCTATATAATGTATATATAGATGTTAATGAAATTATTAATGATAATGATTTTATTAAAGAAATAAAAATAAGTGAAAAAGGAAGTCCTTTTGGTATTTTAGTTTCAGATAAAAAATTAGATTATAATGAAAAAATAGATAATATTAATTATAGTTTATTATTGAAATCTAGATTAATAAAATATGTTATTTTATTTTATTTTATTACGCTTTTAATAATTTATTATTATAAATTTATATTTAACTTTTTTACGAAAATTGATAAATACTATATCTTTATTGCATTTATAGGTATTATTTTATTTATATTTCAGTTTTGGTTATGTTTTCCAGGATATTATAATTATCCGGATGCTTTTACAATTGTAACAGAAGCTATAAATAATGTATATAAAAATTGGCATCCTTTTATTATAGGATTAACTTTGCATATTCTATATAAAATATTTGGATATCATACTTTTTATATATTTTTCATTAATTTATTTTTATGGTATGTCGGATTATCTTTAATTATAATATCATTATATTATAAGTTTAAAAATAAATTAGTAATATTTCTTTTTGCTTTATCTTTTTTAGCTAATATATTTTTTGCTAATATCACTCATTTAAAAGATATAACAGCAACATTATTTTTCTTTTTCAGTATTTCAATATTGATATTTCAAATGTTAGTTGATGTAAAAAATAAAATTTTTAATATAATATTAAATGTTATTATGTATATAAGTTTAATATTTGCTCTTTTATGGAGACATAATTTTATAGTTACTATTTATCCTATATTTATAGTTATAGTTTATAGACATTTAAAAAATATTAATAATAAAAAACATTTTCTATTAAAATTCTGTTCTATTATGCTTATAATAGCATTTACCTTAATAGCTATAGTAAAAATATCCCCTAAATTTGTATCACATATTAATGAAAAATCATATTATCCTGCTTCTGTTATTATACTTTTTCATATAGCTGCATGTTCTGTTCCTGCTAATGATGGAAGTCTAATACCTGAAGAATGGTACTTAGAAAATAAAACATTCGAAGATTTAAAAACTTTATATAATAAGAATAATATAATATCAGATTTTTTAATTTTGTATGATGATAAAGTATTCAAATTTTTAACTTATGAAGAAAAGCCTAAACTTCAGAGTGTATTATTAAAATATATAATGAAATATCCTTTAAATTATATTAAACATATACTTAATTATTCTATTGAATTCATAACTAATACTTATATATTCATTCCTGTAGATCAAAATTCTATTCAAAATTATGGTTATGGTATAACAGATACTTATAAGAAAGTTTTTAATAATGATGTAGGTATAAAATTAAGCCCTATTAAATATAGTATTTATTCTTTTCTTTATATTAATAAAATATATTTAACAGCATTTTATTTTATAATTTTATCTATAATATTATTTTTTTTAACAGGATATATATGGTTATTTAAATCTAATTCAATGGATGATTTTCTATTATTAAGTTTTTCTCTTGCTTTTTCGTCGGCAGCAACAGTATTTATAGTTTGTTTATTTACACCAGATCCTGTATATAGATATATTCATCCTATAATAATTATATCTATATTATCTTTAATTTTATTTATTTTGCACAAACTTAATGTATTTAAAATTAGTATAGATAAGAATTAATAATATAATTGAGGTTAAGGATAATAAATGAAAAAAATTAAAATGTTTTTAGACAAGTATTTTCTAACTAAATTGGAAAAAATAAGCCCTGATTTATATAGGAGAGTTACATATGATGGATATAAAAAGTTTTCAGAATACGCTAGCTTAATAAAGCATAAAGACAGATATTTTTTTCATAATGTAGCTATAGAAATATCTACATATTGTAATAGAAAATGTCATTATTGTCCGAATAAAGATTATGAAACTCCAAAAGAATTTATGTCTTGGGAAATATTTAAAAAAATAATTTCTGATTTAAAAGAATTAAAATATAGCGGAGTTATATATTTAAGTTTATATAATGAACCTTTATTTGATGATAGACTAGTTGATTTTACTAAATATGTACATCAAGAATTACCAGAAGTTACTCAATTATTAATAAGTAATGGTGATTTGCTTAATATTGAAAAAGCAAAAGAATTATCAGAAGCTGGAGTAGATAAATTTTTAATAACAGTTCATGATAAAAATCCCGAAAAGAATTTAGAAAGGTTAAAACCTGTAAAAGAATTTTTAAAAGAAAAGATGCGTCTTCAAACTTCAAATGAACTTTTTTTAGAAAATAGAGGCGGTGCTGTAGAAATAAAAGATGAAAAAAGAAAAGTCCCATACAAAACTTGTCAATCAGTAAGAAGCTTAGTTATTTCTAAAGATGGGGATATTATACTTTGCTGCCAGGATTATTTTAAAAAATATATAATGGGAAATGTAATGGAGAAAAGTATATTAGAAATATGGAATTCTTATCATGATTTAAGAGTTAAACTTTTAAGAGATAATATAGCAGAACTTCCTATTTGTAAAAAATGTTTAACTAGAGAGTAATGTATGTATAAATGTTATTTATGTAATTATGAAGGAGAAATGAAAATAAAATCTAATGTGAATGGAAGTAATATACTTTTATGTCCTAATTGTACATTAGAATTTATGTATCCTCAAACTAGTGATGAAGAATTATCTAAAATTTATTCTAATAAAAATTATCCAACTTGTAATTTTGATAATGGTATAGAAGAAAATCCTATGACATTGATGAAGAGAAAGACTTTTAATAGAATATTGAAAAAAATATTGCCGTATTGCAGCAATGGAAATTTACTCGATATAGGATGTTCCAGCGGATTATTATTAGAAGAGGCAAAACTTCTTGGATTTGAACCTTATGGAATGGAAATATCTGAGTATGCAAGCGGTATAGCTAAAAAAAGAATAGGAAATGATAGAATACATAATGGAATATTAGAAACTTCAAATTTCAATAAAAATTTTTTTAATGTCATAACAATGATTGATGTAATAGAACATGTTAAAAACCCAATAGAAATATTAAAAAATGTAAAGAATATTTTAAATAATACGGGGGGGGTACATTTTGATAACTACTCCTAATACATATTCTTTTACTAATAAAATAATGGGTAGTAAATGGCCTCATTATAACTCTGAACATTTATTTTATTTTAATTTAAAAAGTATAAAAAAAATATGTAGTATAGCAGGTTTTGAAATAGTTTATTATTCATCACTAATAAAGATTATGAGATTAGATTATATATGTAATCAGCTAAATAGAAGTAGTAATAATATTTCAAAATTAATTAGTTTATTTGGATATATTCCGATTATTGGAAAAATGAGATTTCCTATTTTAACTGGAGATTTTATTGTAATTTTAAAAATACTTTAAGAGGTTTATATGTATAAATGTTATTTATGTGATTATGAAGGAGAAATGAAAATAAAATCAACCGTAAATAATAGGGATATAGTTTGTTGTCCAAATTGTAAGTTAGAATTTATATATGATCAACCTACATTTGAAGAGATAAAAAAAATATATTCTAATGAATATTATAAAGCATGGGGTATGGAAGATGGTGAAAATAATGAAGTCGCCCTAATGAAAAAATCTACATTTAGAAATATGTTAAAAAAAATTCTTCCTTATAAGAAAGAAGGAAATATATTAGATATAGGTACTGCTTCCGGATTTTTACTAGAAGAAGCTAAAAAATTAGGTTTTGAACCTTACGGAGTAGAGCTATCAGAATATTCTGGCTCTATAGCTAAGAAAAAATTTGGAGATGATAGAATATATAATGGAATTTTACAAGATGCTCCATTTAAAAATAATTTTTTTGACATCATTACTATGACAGATTTATTAGAACATATCTCAAATCCATTAGATATACTAAAAAAATGTTATGATATATTAAAAAACGTTGATAATGGCGGAGGTTATATTATGATAACTGTTCCTGATACTTATTCTTTTACTCATAATATTATGAAAAGTAAATGGACGCAATATAAGTTAGAGCATTTATTTTATTTTAATAAAAAAAATATGGAAATAATAGCAAAATATACAGGATTTGAAATCATTTATATTAAACCTGCGGTAAAAACTATGACAGTAAAATATATGAGTAATCAATTTAATGTTTATAAATTATTTCCAATAACTCAATTATTTAATTTAATAAACCATATACCCATTATTAATAATTTAAGATTCGATATTAAATTGGGAGAGTCTTTGTTTATACTAAAAAAGGTTTAACATGTTTTCTTTAGATTTTAAACAAAAAGTTGATAGAATATTATTTGGAACTTTAGCTTATATATTGGATCATATAAGTTCATTAATTGGTAAATTCCTTAATAGAGATCATTCTATAACAAAAGAAAATCTAAAGAATGTTGTTATAGCAAAATATTTAGGGCTTGGAAGCATAGTAAGGTCTCAAGTAATAATTCAGGATATAAAAAATGCTTTTCCAGATTGTAATATACATTATTTGACATCTGTAAAAAATAAGAAAATATTTGATATAATAAAAGATATTGATAATGTATTAACTATTGATGACAGCGGAATAATAAGTATGGCTTTATCAACTCTCAAATTGGTTGTACAATTATTAAAAATCAAAGTTGATGCTTTTATAGATTTAGAAGTTTATTCTAGGTATTCAAGCTGTATAGCATTGATGTCATGTGCTAGAAATAGATATGGTTTTTTTAGAAATGATATTCATTGGCATGTTGGAATATATACGCATATGCTTTACTTTAATAATCAAAAAAATATAACAGATATTTATTTACAAATTTCAAATTTCTAATTATTTAACTAATAGTAATAACTATAATAAAGAATTACCTAGTTTTGAATTTAAAGAAGAAAATAAGCTGGAAGTAGAAAAATATTTTTTAGAAAACTTAAAAAGTAAAAATGATAATGATATATATATTGGAATTAATGCTAATGCAAGTGAACTCGCATTAGAAAGAAGATATCCTCCAAATTATTTTGTTGAACTTATAGATAATTTATCTTTAATTAAAGAAAAGAATATATTTATTTTTTTAATAGGTTCACCTAATGAAAAGAAATATTTAGAAGAAGAAATATATAATAAACTTTCTGATGATTCTAAATATAAAGTATTTTTAACAGCAGGTATATTTTCATTAAATGCTTCTATATTTTTACTTTCAAAATTTGAT
>CASGDY010000032.1 GCA_949300355.1 uncultured Brachyspira sp. | reverse complement strand
TTGCCTAAAACTTATTTTATATTTTTAGTTCCTTGTATATTTGCTTATATAGTATTAGTTACATTATTAAAAAAAGTATATATTAGAAAATTCGGTGAATTATTATAATATATTAATAATTAAGCATATACAGATTTATTTTTATTATTTCTGTATATGCTTTTACTATTATATGTAATTTTTTATTATAAACAGTTTAGTTGTTAATTTTGACATTAAATTTGGTTTATTTAAAGTTTGACAAAAGTTAATTTTTATTAGATAATATAATGTCAATAAAAAATTGTCAAAAAATTAATTAAAGGTATTGTTTATGTTTTCTTATGTTGTTAAAAGATTATTAGTTTCACTTTTAACCCTTTTTGTTATAGTAACAATAACATTCTTTTTAATGCATACAGTACCGGGCGGACCTTTTGTAGGTGAAAAACCGCTTAGTAAAGTAGCATTGGAAAACTTAAATAGAAAATACGGACTTGATAAGCCCTTAATAGTTCAGTACGGTAATTATTTAAATAATGCTATTAGAGGAGATTTAGGTACTTCTCTTACTAAAATAGGACAATCAGTTTCCGGTACAATAGTAAGGGCATTCCCTGTATCTTTCAGACTTGGAATATTTAGCATGTTTATTTCTACTACTATAGGAGTTTTATTTGGCATAGTTGCGGCATTAAGGCATGGTAAATTTGTAGACAGGGCTGTTATGGTGGCGGCTACTTTAGGTATAGCAGTACCTAGTTTCGTTGTTGCTACTGTTTCTATTATTATATTTTCTGTAAAATTAAAACTGCTTCCTGCTTACGGATTCGATTCTTTTGCTCAATATATAATGCCGGGATTTGCTTTATCTTTTAGTTCTTTAAGTTTTATGGCAAGACTTATGAGAAGTTCAATGCTTGATGTTATACATCAAGATTATATAAAAACAGCCAGAGCAAAAGGTATATCAAGAAGCATAATCATATTTAAGCATGCTTTAAGAAATGCTATAATACCAATAGTTACATATATAGGACCTCTTGCTGCAGGTATTCTTACAGGTTCATTCGTTGTAGAAAAGATATTCAATATACCGGGACTTGGAAGATATTTTGTTGAAAGCATCACTCAAAGAGATTATCCTACAATATTAGGAGTTACAATATTCTACGGAGCTTTTTTGATAGCTATGAATTTCTTGGTTGACTTATCCTATGGTATCATAGACCCTAGAATAAAAATACAGGAATAATTTTTTATAATTTTTTATAAAGGCGGAAATTAACTAATGGAAAATAGTTTAGATAAATCATTATTTGTAAAAGCAACGGATGAAGAAAAAGCTTCAGCTGAAGTAAAAAGAGAAAGTGTCACCTATTGGCAGGATGCATATAGAAGATTCAAAAAAAATAGAGTTGCTTTAGTTTCTATTATAGTTATAGCTATTATAGCCATTCTTTCTATTATAATACCTATGATTTCTGAGTATGGATATGCCCAAATAAACAGAGGAGTTGAAAACAGTTTACCTACTTTGGAGCATCCATTCGGAACAGATACTTTGGGCAGAGATTTGCTTGTAAGATGTATGATAGGTGCTAGAATATCTCTTTTAATTGGCATAGTATCAGCTACATTGGTTGTAATAATAGGTATAGTTTATGGTTCTATATCAGGTTATTTCGGAGGACTTACTGACAGTATTATGATGCGTATCGTTGATATAATAAGTGCTGTTCCAACACTTTTGGTAGTTGTATTATTATCAGTTGTTCTTAAGGCCCCTATGGATAAGTTATTTTTACAAAATGAATCTTTGAGAGGAATAGGACTTTTAGGGCCCGGACTTTTCAGTATATTTATAGTTATATCTTTGCTTTATTGGACTAATATGGCAAGAATGACAAGAGGACAAATTTTAGCATTAAAAGGACAGGAATTTGTAACTGCAGCCAGGGCTTTGGGTACACCTCATAGCAGAATAATTTTTAAACATTTAATACCTAATGCAATGGGAGCAATAATAGTATCAGCTATGGTTCAAATACCTAATGCTATATTCGTTGAAGCATTTTTGAGTTTCTTGGG
Organism: uncultured Brachyspira sp.; assembly: GCA_949300355.1. Classification (GTDB taxonomy): domain Bacteria; phylum Spirochaetota; class Brachyspiria; order Brachyspirales; family Brachyspiraceae; genus Brachyspira. The sequence continues at coordinate 17,314 of CASGDY010000032.1, read as the reverse complement.
ATTGGGAGTTAGTGCTCCTATGGTTTCTCTTGGTTCTTTAACTTCAAATGCTGTAAGCGGAGTTTATTCTTATCCTTATCAGCTGCTTTTTCCTGCTGCTTTGATAAGTATTATAATACTTTGCTTTAATTTGGTTGGCGATGGTTTAAGGGATGCATTAGACCCAAGAATGAAGAACAGATAAATATATAAAAATTGTGAGCGTCCGATAAGTTTACTTGTCGGACACCGTTAGCGAACAATTTTTATTAGCAATAATAAGGATTGAATATGGAAAATGGTCATTTGTTAGAAGTAAAAAATTTAAGCGTATCTTTCTTTACGCCTCTTGGAGAAGTTAAAGCTGTTAATAATATTTCATATAAATTAGATAAATCAAAAGTATTGGGTATAGTAGGAGAATCCGGAAGCGGTAAAAGTGTATCGGCATACTCTATTATGGGACTCATTGAAGAACCCGGAAAGATTATGAATGGAGAAATACTTTTTGAAGGCACTGATTTAATTAAACTTTCAGAGCATGAGAAAAAGAAAATCAGAGGCGATTCAATATCAATGATATTCCAAGATCCTATGACTTGTCTTAATCCTGTATACACAATAGGCAATCAGTTAATGGAAGCATTGACTACGCATCAAAAAATAAGCAAAACCGATGCTATAGAGAGAATAGTTGAGCTTTTAACTTTAGTAGGTATTAATGAACCTAGAAGAAGAATAAAACAATATCCACATGAGCTTTCAGGCGGTATGCGTCAGCGTATAATGATAGCTATGGCACTTGCAGGAGATCCTAAAATACTTATAGCCGATGAGCCTACAACTGCATTAGATGTTACTATACAGGCACAGATACTTGAGCTTATAAAAGATATACAGAAAAAAATAAATATGGCTGTTATACTTATTACGCATGACTTTGGTATAGTAGCTGATATGGCTGATGATATTATAGTTATGTATGGAGGCGGTATTGTTGAGAGAGGAACAGTATTTGATATATTTGAACGTCCTAAACATCCTTATACTTTAGGGCTTTTGAAATCACTTCCTCGTATTGATATAAAACAGGACAGACTCATTCCTATAGAAGGAACACCAATAGATTTGCTCAATATGAAGGCAGGATGTCCTTTTAGTACAAGATGCGAAGAATGTATGAAGGTATGTATTGATAATAAGCCGCCTATAACAGAATTTGAGAAAGGGCATTTTTCAGCTTGCTGGCTTCATCAAATGCCTAATTAATTTTAATACTTGACTTAGTTAATAAGAAGAAATAAAAAATAGCGTTGTATAAAGAGAGTTTTTATGGCACCTTTAATAGAAATACAAGATTTGAAACAACATTTTAAGATAAAAGGCGGATTCTTCGGGAGAAATATACAGACTGTAAAAGCTGTTGACGGAGTAAGTTTTACTATAAATAAAGGAGAAACTTTCGGGCTTGTTGGGGAATCCGGAAGCGGTAAAACTACATTAGGAAGAACTTTGCTTCATTTGTATAAACCTACCAGCGGAAAAATATTCTTTAATGGCGAAGAAGTTAATAAAGAGAATTATAGAAATTATGCTAAGAAAATGCAGATAATTTTCCAAGACCCTTATGCTTCACTTAATCCGCGTATGACAGTAGAAGATATAATAGGCGAGGCATTAGATGTTCATAAACTTTATTCTACAAAAGAAGAAAGAAGAGAAAAAATAATAAATCTTCTTAAACTTGTAGGACTTAATGCTGAGCAGGCACAGAGATATCCTCATGAATTTTCAGGCGGACAAAGACAGCGTATAGGTATAGCCAGGGCTTTGGCAGTTAATCCGGAATTTATAGTTTGCGATGAGCCGGTATCTGCATTAGATGTATCCATTCAAGCTCAAATTATCAATATGCTTTATGATATGCAGCAGGATATGGGACTTACTTATTTATTTATAGCCCATGATTTGGCAGTTGTTCGTCAGATATCAAAGCGAATAGGTGTTATGTATTTGGGTAATATTGTTGAGCTTACAGATAGTGAATTATTATATACAAAATCACTTCACCCTTATACTCAGTCTTTAATTTCAGCAATACCTATATCAGAGCCTTCAATTGCAAAGACTAAGCAGCGTATAATACTTTCAGGTGAAATACCTTCTCCGATAAATCCTCCTTCAGGATGCAAATTTAGAACCAGATGTCCTAAAGCAGAGGCTGTTTGTGCAGAGAAAGTACCGGAGTTTAGAGAGGTAGAAAGCGGACATTATTGTGCCTGTCATTTAGTATGATTAATTTTAGAGTGTATTTATGAGTAATAATAAATATATAATAATTTCGGCTATTTTGTTGATATCATCTATTATTGCTAATTTATTGCTTGATTATTATATATTACCAAAAAGGTATATATTAATAGATCAATCTCAGCATTTTTATGATATGAAGAAATGGTATGAAAGCGGTAAATTTCCAACTACATCTGCTAGATTTGTTGCAAGTGAAGTTGTTAATGATGAATATACAACTCCAAGAGTTCCCGGAGGAGCTTATTATATATTCTATACTTTATTTTACAAACTTTCAGGGGAGAGCTTTTTAGGTTCTAAAATTATTAATCTAATATTTAGTTTGATTATAATATCAATATTTTTATTTTGGTTTTATAAAAAATTTGGTTTAATGTCAGTGTCTTTAATCACTCCGTTAATTTTATGTAATGGTTATTTTATAATGGCTATTACAGATTTTTGGAATCCTAATATATCTTTAATATTTAGCTTTTTATTTTTTATATTTTTGTTTGAATATATTGATAACAGAAATGAAGATAATACAAGAAAAAATATAGTGAGATTTTCTGCTGTATTAGTATTTCCTATACTTGCTATTATGGCACAAGGACATTTTTTTACTTTTTTCTCTCTAATACCTACAGTAATAGTATATTTAATAATAAAATATAAAAGAACATTAAAATATATATTATTTTGGTCTATTGGCGTTTTTATATCATTTTTAGAATATTTACCGTATCTAATTTCTGAATTAAATAGTAATTTTAATAATTTAAAGATGGCTTTAAATTTAAGTTCCGGATTTAGAAGGTTTTTATTTCCTCAAATATATTCTTTGCTTCTTTTTCCTACTAATGAAATGTCTGGTTTTTATGGTACTACTATAAATTCTACAAGATTTTTTTGGGAAAATAATAATTTTAGAATTTTAGGTATATTATTTTTATTTATTACAGCTTTATTTTCATTATTTTGTTTTATAAGAGCTGTTTATATTTTCTTTATTAAAAGAAAAATTAATATAGATAGTAATGAATCAGTTATTATTGAAATGTTTAAATTATATTTAATTTTTATTTTAGTTACTATAGTTTTTAGTTTATTTTCAAAATCTAAAGTTGCTATATTTCACTATTTTTATTCAGCTTATTCTATATCATTTATACCTATTATATTATTTTTTATACAGTTTAAATATAAAATTCAAACTAATAATAAATTGTTATATTTATTTTCTTTATTAATTATTATTAACTTAATTTCAATATCTACGCAATTATATTCATTTATAAAAATATTTCATTTACCAAGAAATATAAATGCTATGGAATCAATCATAGATAATATTTATAAATATGCTGATGGTAATGAGATAAATTTAGTGGAGTCTTTTGTAGACAATAACATATATAGAGATATGGCAGTTTCTTTTTTCCCAGAAAAAGTGTGGAAGCAAAATGATGAATCTACAAATGTGTATTTTTTATTAGATAATATAAGTATAGCATTTAGACCTAAAGAATATGTATCCAATTATATGAATTATTTGAATACTAATGCAATATTGCTAAATACTAATAATGTATTATTTTTATATAAATACATAGGAAAAGAAACTTTTAAAAAGCCATAACTTTAATTTAATAGGATATTAAAAATATGAGAATATATAGTATTGCATTAATAATATATTTAATTTTATGATAATATCAATATTGATGTTTTTGTTTTGTACAAAAATTGTATTGACTGCTATTTTTTTCATTTTATGTAAAAATATAGGAAATGAGCTATTAAAGAACCATAATATTGATTATGGAGATGTTGTTTATGAAATTATTTAGTATTATATTAATATCTATATCTGTTATATTATCTATATTTATATCATTCTATTCTTTAGATAAAAGATACATAGGAATGGATCAGGTTCAGCATTTTTATGATATGACAAAATGGAGTGAGAGCAAAAGAGTTCCTACTACAGGGGCCAGATTCATAGCAAGTGAAATTATTAATGGAGAGTTTACCACTTCTAGAGTTCCTGGAGGAGCTTATTATATATTTTATACTTTATTCTATAAATTAGCCAATGAAAATTTATTGAAAGCTAGAATCATTAATTTTATTTTTAGTTTTATTATATTATCTATATTTCTAATCTGGATTTATAAAAAATTCGGTATTTTTATCACTTCTATAATGACAGCATTAGTATTGTGTAATCCTTATGTTATATTAGCGGTAACCGATTTTTGGAATCCTAATATTACTTTACTATTTAGTTTTTTATTTTTTATATTTTTATTTGAATATATCAACAATGATGATAAAAAAATAAAACAAATATCAGCAATTTTTATATTTCCAATACTTGCTGTAATGGCACAGGGACATTTTGTAGTTTTCTTTTCTATGGTTCCTACAATGATTATTTATCTTATAATAAGATTTAAGAATACAAGAAAATATTTATTATATTGGTGTTTTGGAGTATTTATATCTTTTTTATTATATATGCCGTATTTAATATCAGAATTGCAAAACGGATTTAATAATATAAAATTAGCTATGAATATAAGGGGTGGTTTGAATAAAATACCATTTCCTCAAATTTATGCTTTGCTTATTTTTCCTACTAATGAAATGTCAAGTCTTATAGGAACCAGATTTAATTCCGTATATTATTTTTGGAGTAAAGGCGGTATATATGTTTATGGATTAATATTTTTATTTTTATCTATAATATCTTCAATATTTATGTTTTCTTATTCAATATTTGTTTCTATTAAGAATAAAAGCAACATTTCATTAGATAAGTTAAATAGAAGTTTAATTGAGATTTTTTTTATTTTTATTATATTTATACCAATAACAATATTATCATTTATCATTTTTAGATCAAAATCTGGAACATTTCACTATTTATATTCAGCATTTTCTATTTCTTTCATAACATATTTAATATTTTTTAAATTCAATGAATATAATTTCAAAAAAAATATAAAGATAATTGTATATGCTTTATTTATTTTAAATTCATTTGCCGTATTAGGTGAAATGTATAGATATATAAAATTATTTCAAGAGCCTAGAAGTGAGAAAGTATTAATGAATGTAGGTGAATTTATAAAAAATGATGCCAAAGATAAAAAAATTGCTATATATGATAGTTTTTCTGGTATTGTAAATAAACAATTTGAAGATATTTTTACAATATATTTCAATAATATAAATTTAAATATTTCAAAAAAACCAGATATATTATATGCAATAAGAGATGATATTGTTAGAGTAAATTGGAATGATGATAGAAATAATGATGAAATGAAATATCTTATAGATAATAATGCTGTTAAGCTTACTAATATAGGCGGATATACAATATTTAAATTTCCTATAATACCAAAATAATATGAATATATTATTAATTTGTTCTTGACAATACTCTATTATAAAATATAATTCCATAAATAAATAACATACTAAGGTTAGGTACAATGAAAAAGTATTTTTATTTAGTTTTTATTATTTCTGTTTTTATATTTTCATGTTCAAACAAGTCTAATATCGAAGATAATGCGGTATATGTAAATTTGGGTGCTGAGCCTAAAACTATAGACCCCGCTTTGAATATAACATTGCAAGGCTCTACATATGTAACTCATTTATTTGAATGTTTAACTACTAAGTATAAAGATATTGCTATTCAGCCTGGAGCTGCAGAGAGTTGGGATATATCTGAAGACGGACTTACATATATATTTCATTTAAGAACTAATGGAAAATGGTCTGACGGAAAGCCTTTAACTGCTCATGATTTTGAATACTCTTGGAAAAGGGTAGTTGATCCTGATACTGCAAGCGAGCCTAGTTATTTATTTGAACCTATACTTAATTTCTCTAATGTTAATGGCGGATATATGCCTGTTGATGAATTTGGCATAAAAGCTATAGATGATTATACTTTAGAAGTGAAATTAGAATATCCTACAGCTTATTTTTTAGAGCTTGTTAACTTACCTGTATTTTCACCAGTAAGAAAGGATATGGTAGAAAAAGATCCTGATAATTGGACTAGAAACCCTAAAACTTGTATAGGTAACGGAGCTTTTGCTTTATATGAAAGAAAACCTGATCAAAGTATTACAGTTATAAAAAATACTAATTATTGGGGAGCTGATACTATAGTTGCTGAAAAAATTAAATTTGTTCTTATGGATAATCCTAATTCTGCAGTGGCAGGAGTGAAAGAAGGTTCTTTACATTTTTCAGATCAATTCCCTTATCAAGATATAGATACTTTAAGAGAGGAAGGCTATATTGATACTGCAACAAGAATAGGTACTCAGTATTATGCTTTGAATACAACTAATGAAACTTTAAAAGATAAAAGAGTAAGAAAAGCATTATCTCTTGCTATAGATAGAAACTATATAGTTGAAAATGTTTTAAAGTCTGGTAAGCCTGCAGGAGCATTAGTTCCTTGGGGTGTTACAGATGTTGAAGGATATTTCAGAGATAATGCCGGTGAATATATAAGCACTAATAAAGAAGATTATAAAAAGAATGTAGAAGAAGCTCAGAGATTAATGGCTGAAGCAGGTTATCCTAATGGCGAAGGATTTCCGGTATTAGAATTTTTCCTTACTTTCAGTAATGATATACCTATGTTTGAAGCTGTTCAGAATATGTGGAAAGTTAATCTTGGAATAGATGTTAAACTTACTCAAATGGAATTTGCTCCATTTATACATGCATTCAGAACAGAAAGAAATTATACTATGGCTGCAGCAAGCTGGACAGGAAGTTATAATGATCCTACTACTTTTTTAGGTATGTTTGTAAGTTATTCATATAAAAATCACTCTCTATTTACGAATAAAGCATTTGATGATGCGATAATTGCAGCTTCAAGAACTATAGATCAGAATATTAGAATGAGGGAATTGCATAAAGCTGAAAAAATATTGATAGAGGATGAGGCGGTTATAATACCTATAGCATATTTTGAGCCAGCCGTATTAAAAAGTCCGAATTTGAAAGATGTATTTTATATACCTTTTGCTCAGTATAAATTTTCATATTCTTATTTAGAAAAATAAATATTGATTTATGATAAAAAATGTATATCATGTAGTATATGTGGAAATTTGATTGCTGAGGAATAATTTATTATGGAAGACATTTTTATAGGAAAATTAATTAAAGAACTGCATACAACTTTAGATAATAGATTTAATAGATTTTTGGATAAACATAAACTTACATCTTCGCAGATGGATATACTAATGTTTCTTTATCGCAGTGAAGAAAAAGTCATAAATCAAAGGGATATAGAAAATTTTTTGGGCCTAAGTAATCCTACAATAGCGGGTACTTTATATCGTCTTGAAAAAAAGGGGTTTATAAAAAGAAAAGTAAGTTTAGAAGATAAGAGATATAAGGAAATTTATCTTACTCAAAAAAGTAAAAAATTGAAAGAAATTGTATTTGAAGACATAAGAAAAAATAATGAGGTTATGTTTTCCAATATGTCCGATGAGGAAAAAGAAACTTTAGTTTTTATAATACAAAAACTTCTTAGTAATATACAAGATAAAGATAATACTTTTAACTAGCTTTATATGAGGTAAATACAAATAAGAGTTATGCATTATATTGAAGTTGATAAAAAAGCTAAAAAAATATTATTCAATTATTTCTGGAAAAACGGTTGGATAGATGATAGTAAAATGCATATAAATGAAGAAGATTTTTTATATGCAAAAGAAAAAGGCTTGATGTTTGACTTTTCAAAAGAAATTATTAAATATGATGAGCTTATAAAAAATATATTTGATTTAATAAAAGAAATTGATTTTAATAATACAGTCAAAGCATTTTTATGCAGTTTATCATCTAAGGCTATTCATTTAAGAAGTTTCATATCTAGTTATTATTTATCTAAAAAAATGATGTCTTATGATTTTTCAAACACTGAAAATATAGAAAAAGAATTTTATAACAAATACAATATTATGATAGATGATTTTCATTTAGAATATCAGAATGTTTATAATTTTGAGAAATATAAATGGGGCGGAGTGAGACTTGAACATTTATCGTATATTTATTTCGATTTAAGAGAGTTTAGTAAAATAGATTTTGAGTTCAATCCTACAAAAGAAGATATAAATATTTTTAATGCTATATTGGAAAAAATAGATTCTTATAATATAAAAAATGATTCCGCAAATAAAATGCAAAATATATTAAAGGATATATTAAAATCATCAAAAGCTGAAAGGATTATTCTTTTAGAAATACTTGCATATTTAGATATTTTAGAAGCCAAAGAAGAAAGAGAGTACAGAGATACTGAATTATCAGAAAAGTTAATTAATTGGAGAGGGGGAGACTCCTATAATAAAGTTAATGCTAAAAATATATTCGGTAATTATTTACATATTTAATTTATATACATTATTGGCATTATAAAGCACACAAATACAGAAAATACTAAATATACATATACAAACATTATAGGTTTATTATCTATAATTATATTTAATGTATTATTATCCTCTCTGTTTTGAAATGAACTTATAAAAGATTTAATAGTATTTAAAGAAATTAATATTAAATGTATGAAAAATGTTATATTCAAAATGATTAATGTTAATTTATTGGGTGTAAGTCCGTAATTTACTATTCTGTATATAGTTGCTGTGATAGTTAATATGTCGAAAAGTAATGCAAATATTGGAACTATCAGATACATTGCTTTTATGAATATATTTGATTTCTTTTCCATTCTTGTAAACATTAAATTAATTATAGTTAATGATAGAATTATATTATATAATATATATACGAATCTATTATAATATGGTCTTGATTCATAAGGAATCATAAGAAACATCATTATAAATATAGTAAATAGGTTTATTATTAAAATGAATCTTGAAATATACATTGATATTATAGATTTAGTATTATTATATATTTTGTATGCTATAAACGGTACGAATCCATACAAAAATATTATAAGACATATAACAATTTTTGCTATTGTAAATCCAATATCTGTTGATGATGAAAATAATGCTGCTATAGAAAATCCAACAATAAAAAGTCCGTAAAATAATATAGCCAAAATTGTACTGCTTCCTGTATTAAGTATTAAAAACCAGGTAAAAGTATCTCCGAATGAAGTAAAAAAGTCAGATATAGAATCAGTATCCATTACATTAAATGAATTGTATGAAAGCATCATTATTACGAAAAAGATAATATTAAAAAATATAATTCTATTTGCTAATATTTGAAAGTCTGGAGTATCGAAAGGAGGCATATAAACATAATTAAAAAATATATTAGAAAAACTTGCAATCAAGGATATAAATAAAAATGATAAAAATGTAATTAAAATAAGTTTTTTATTTAAATTGTTTAAATGAAAAACTATAGTAAAACAAAATATATAAAAACTAATAAAGAAATGCATATTTAAAAATATTGGAAGTATATAGTTTTCATCTATATTTTTTAATGTAATTATATAAATACATGTAGGAATAGTTGATATTGCTGCTATTAATATGTATTGTAATGTTTTTAAATAGTTTTTCTTCTTTGTATTATTTTGAGTAGTTAAATTATTATTCATTTCATAAACTCCGTAATTTGACTAATAATATATATCATAAACAAAAAAAATCAATGTAAATAATACAATGCTTTTTTTATTGAAAAAACTCTTTTTTTATATTAAACTTGAATAATTATAAATCATATCAAAAATATTAGGATTTGAAATATGTATAATAATATAGAAAATTATTTTTATGAATTTTATAAAAAGTTGTATAAAGATTCTGTATTAATAGCATTAGATTTTAATATGGATAATACATCATCAGAGAATTGTAAATTATATACTATAGATAAAAGTTATAAAGTAATAAAAAATGATATAACAAATATTTTATCAGGATATTTATTCAATAATAATTTATTAGTTCATAATGGAAAATTGTATAATAAATCAGAAATTGATGATAATAAAGAGTATATAAATAAATTGATAGATGAGGCATTCAATAAAAATATATTGTATGGTATACCTTCATATTTTATAGATAATACTAAAAAAATCAATAAGGCTTTATTTTTAGATAGGGACGGTGTTTTAATTGAAGATGTTGGATATATAGGAACTACCGACAGAGTAAAAATAAATTCAGATTTTATTGATATAGTTAAATATGCAAATGATAAAGGATATATCACAATAGTAACAACAAATCAGGCAGGAGTATCATACAATTATTATACTAATGAAGATGTGAATAATGTTCATAGATATATATACGATGAATATAAAAATAAAGGTGCAATTATAGATGAATTTTATTATTGTCCTTATCATATTAAAGGGCATGTAGAGCCTTATAATATAGTTTCTATGCTAAGAAAACCTGAATGCGGAATGCATTTGATTGCCTCAAAGAAATATAATATAGATTTATTTAATTCTTTTATGATAGGCGACAGAGATACTGATATTGTAAAAATACCTTATCTTCGTACATTATTAGTTGCAACAGATGTTTATGATATAGAAAATAAAGAAAATATAGTAAAAGTAAATGATATATATAATATTATTAAATGAATATCATTTATATAAAAATAGACTTATTTTTAAACTAATAAATTGATAATTAGTTTAAAAATAAGTCTATTATATTTTAAGCAAATTTATTGCTGTATTTCAGGTATTTCATTATTTTTTAATTTTTCAATAAAGCTTCTCAAATCGTTCTTGCTGCCTTGATTATTATTAACTTTTCCTCTTTCTATAATTCTCTTAGTACCAAGACTTACTATTGTTTGTATGTCCAAGATGAAGCTTACAGTACCATCACCCAAAACAGTAGCCCCTGCTAAACCTTCTGATTTTGTAATATTATCTTTAAGAGTTTTAATAACTATATCTTGTTCACCTATTAAGTTATTAACAAGAAGTGCTACTTTTTTACCTTCAGAAGAAAGTATAACCGCATAGTAAGATTTTATATTATTGTATCTTGAAGGAAGTCTGAATAATTCTTTAATACTTAATACATTGATAACATCATCTCTAACTTTAATAACTTCTATTCCTTCCAATTCCTGAATATCTTTAACATCTATTTTTACAGTTTCTAATATACTGTTAATAGGAACTGCATAATATTCTTTTTCAGCATCAACTATGAGGGCCTGAATAATAGCAACAGTAAGAGGAATTCTTAAGAAGAAAGTAGAACCTTTTCCCCATTCTGTTTCTATACCCACAGTACCATTGATTTTTTCCAAACTTTTCTTAACAACATCCATACCAACACCCCTTCCGGATACATTGGTAATTTTAGCAGCAGTAGAGAAACCAGGAGCAAATATATATTCAAGCATTTGTCTTTCTGAAAGTTTAGCATCAGCAGATACAAGTCCTTTTTTAACGGCACTTTCAAATATTTTCTGAGGTATCATTCCTTTACCGTCATCGGATATTTTTATAATGATTAAGTTACCTTCATGTGAAGCACTCAAAACAACTGTACCTGTTCTAGGTTTTCCAGCCTTTTCTCTATCTTCAGGATGTTCTATACCATGGTCCATAGCATTTCTTATAATGTGTACTAATGGGTCAACCAGCACTTCAATAACTGATTTATCTAATTCAGTTTCTTCTCCGTACATTTCTAATTTTACTTCTTTACCTAAATCTCTTGATAAATCTCTTATAAGACGAGGGAATCTATTGAAAGTTTGAGCTATAGGAAGCATCCTAATTTTCATTACAGTTTCCTGAAGTTCATTTGTTACCCTTGTAAGAAGCTGATAAGAGTTTCTGAATCTGTCTAAAGTATTTTTAAACTCTTCTTCCATTTTTACAATTTCATTTAATTTATTATTGAATCCGTCAATGTATGTATTTCTTATTTCTTTAGCTTCTTTTTTCTGCAAATGCTCTTCAAATTTTCTAAGTATCTGAACAATACTGTCTCTATAATATCTTTTTACCTCATTTATACCGGTACCTATAATTTTTTGATATGAAGTAAGATCATCATCATATTGTATATATGAACTTTTATTTGTTACAAGCTCTCCAACCTGATTCATCATAGCATCAATTCTATCACTTTCCACTCTTAAGAATGAGCTTTGTCTTTCTACTTTATGATCTTTACCGCCTTTAGCAGCATCAGGTTTTTTAGCGGCATTTGAAGAAGCAGAAGATTCTTTTGCTTTTTGGGCTTCTTCTTTTTGCTTTTTCTCTTGAAGGAATTTTTCATATTCTTCAAGTATTATTTCTTCTATAGATATTTCTTTGGTAACATCCGGTAAAGTAATAGCATCTATTATTGTCTGATCTTCTTTAATAGAGGCTAATATATATGTAACATGCTCATAGAATTCATCACCTTCCAAAGATTCAAGAGGAGGTATGCTTCCCATTATTTCTCCTACATCTTTTAAAGCAACGAATACCTGAACTCCGCCCACAGTTCTCATAGGGCTTTCAGGGTCAAAACTTACATGAACTAATTTTGTTTTAACATTTTCTTCTACATTATCCCTTATTATTCCTAATAAATCACTGTCATTTGGAAGAAGTTCATATTTATTTAGTTTCTTTTCAGCTTCAGGGGCAGTAGTAGGAGCATTTCCAGACGAAGCAACTGCAGCAGGAGCATCTCCAGAGGATGGGGCAGGACCTTGTCCTAATTTCATGTTTTTGAAATCTTCTAATTTTTTTATTTCAGCTTCTATATCTCCTGAATACTCGCTTTCCTCGCTTGCTGTATTAATAAGGTCTTTTAATATATCTATACCTTTTAAAAGTACATCTATAGTAGCATCATCTACTTCTATTTTATTATTTCTTATTAAATCTAGTAAATCTTCAAATCTGTGGGCATATTTTTGAGTTTCAACGAGTTCTACAGCACCAGCACTTCCTTTTAATGTATGAACTGCTCTGAATATTTCTTGTATTGCATCAACATTGTTTCTCTCATTATCTAAAATAAGAATATTTTGTTCAAGTCTATCCAGCATTTCAAATGCTTCTTCAAAGAAATCCTTAAGCAGACTTTTTATATAATCATCCATTTATACGCCCCATAAAAATTTAAAATCTTACTATATATTATCGTAAAAATCTAAAAATATCTATAGTAAATAATATTTTGCTTGAAAATATAATAATTTATTATATGATAGAAACAGTTAAATGTCTACTTTTTTATTTCAAGGGAGTATATAAAATGAAAATATGTATAATAGGTACAGGTTATGTAGGACTTATTACAGGTGCTTGTTTGGCTGAAATGGGTAATTATGTTATATGTGTGGATAATGATGAAGAAAAATTAAAAAAACTTAAAAATGGTATTACCCCTTTATATGAACCTGGTTTGGAAGAGCTTATTATTGCGAATGTTTCTGAAGGAAGATTAGAGTTTACTAATGATTTAGATTATGCCGTTAAAAAATCTATTGCTTGTTTTATTGCTGTAGGAACTCCTTCAGGTGATGATGGAAGCTGTGATTTGAGTTTTGTACTTTCTGTAGCTAATGATATTGGAAAGGCTATGAATGGATATAAGGTTATAGTAGATAAATCAACTGTACCTGTTGGAACTCATAAATTGGTAGAAGATGAAATAAAAAAACATTACAGCGGTGAATTCGATGTAGTTTCAAATCCTGAATTTTTAAAGCAGGGAGCTGCTGTTGATGACTTTTTAAAACCAGATAGGGTAGTTATAGGTTCAAACTCTGAAAAAGCCATAGATATAATGAGAGATATTTATAATCCTTTTACAAGAACAGGAAAACCTATAATAATAATGGATGTACGTTCTGCTGAAATGACTAAATATGCGGCTAATGCTTTTCTAGCCACTAAAATATCTTTTGCTAATGAAATTGCTAATATATGTGAAAAAGTAGGTGCTAATGCTGATTTGGTAAGAATTGGTATGTCTAGTGATAAAAGAATAGGAAATCAATTTTTATTTCATGGTTTAGGATATGGCGGAAGCTGTTTTCCGAAAGATGTTCAGGCTTTGATAAAAACCGCATCTGATTTTGGTATAAATTCTGATTTACTTAAAGCAGTATATCAAGTTAATGTTAATCAAAGAAAAATTTTTGTGAATAAGATTTTAAAATATTATAATAATGATATTAAAGGTAAAACATTTGCTTTATGGGGATTGGCATTCAAACCTAGAACTAATGATATGAGAGAAGCTCCTGCTATCACTATAATAAATATGCTTTTAGATGCCGGTGCTAAAATTAGAGCTTATGACCCTAAAGCTTTTGATAATGCTAAGTCTATATTTGGTGATAAAATATATTATGCTGAAAATTCTTATGATGCTTTGAAAAATTCTGATGCTTTGATTTTGGTTACAGAATGGAATGAGTTTAGAAGACCTAGTTTTGATAAGATAAAAGAACTATTAAAAGAACCTATTATATTTGATGGAAGAAATCAATATGATAAAAACAGAATGAAAGAAAGAGGTATTAAATATATTTCATTAGGTGTTGCTGATAATTAATATATGATATATTTCATTTCTGATACACACTTTTTTTATATGCCTTCAAGCAGGAAAAAGTTATTTGATGATTATGAAGCTATGCATGATTGTTTAATAAATAATTGGAATGACAAAATAACTAAAAAAGATGATGTATATATAGTAGGTGATTTTTCTAATGATAAAGGTTATTTAAAAACTTCTGCATTATTAAAATCATTAAACGGAAATAAATATTTAATTAAAGGAAATAATGATAAATTTTTAAATAATGATAAATTTGATAGAAAATTATTTAAATTTGTCAAAGATTATTATATCTTGGACATAGAAAATTATAGCAGCATTATAAAAAAAATAGTTTTATTTCATTATCCTATATTGGAATGGGATGGCTATTATAATAATACTATGCTGATACATGGACATTGGCATAAAGATAAAAAATATCATCGTTTAGCATTTAATGCAGCATGTGATATTCATAATTTTTGCCCATTGTCCATTAATGAAATATTAGAAATGGTGCTGAATGAACAATCATAAAGATATACTATTAAATAGACTTCATACTACTATAAATCATAAAAATGAAATAGAAAATGACTGCATTAAATTTTTAAGTTATGATATTACTATAGAGCCTAAAATAATTCAGCTTGAAAAGAAAAAAAGTATATTATGCACAGTATATTTCTATGTTAAAGCACCTCTTTTTGATAATGTTTTTTTTGAGTCCTCTTCAAGTATAGCTTCAGATGAATATAAGGCTATAGAACTTTCGTCTGATAATTTTGTATATTGTGCTTTGCATGGCATATTGGATTTTCTTTCAGGCATTCATCATCATGAAATAGAAACTTCAATACTAGGCAGCAAAAAAGTTTTCACTGTATGCGAAAGTCCTATACTAGGTATTGGGAATATAGAAAACAGTATAAATGATAAAGAAGATTTTTATAGTGATTATATAGGTTTTGATGAAAAAAACGGATATTCTAGTTTTTTATGGAATTCTATATATAAAGAAGTTCCTTTCATACTTGCTAATAATAGAGTAAGTTTTATAAAGACTTATGCGGCTAAAATGCCTAATGATGATATTATAGTAGAATGCACTATAAATAATATTCAGAATAAGACATTAGAAAACTGCGTTCAAAATGAAATTATTAAATGGGATAATAATGGAGAGTTCTTTTCTATAAAGCAATTTTTCTTTATACTGCAGTCGGATAGTACTTATATTAAATATCCTTATACAAAAGAAGAAATTGAATATTTTGTTATGGAATATGTACTTGAATTTGAGAAATGCAATTTTAATTATGATGATTTTATTAAGAATATAAAAAACGTAATATCTGATAATAATATAATAGAAGAAATGATAAATTTTATTCCTGAAATATGTGCAGAATATGCTTTTAAAGATGCTGTTTTTAATGATAGGGTAGATGTCAATATAGGAAATAATCATTATAATATATTGAAAACACAATTTACAAGCTATAAATATATCGAAGATTCTTTGATAGATGGTTTTTCAAATAAGATTTTTAAAAAAGAAACTTTTAATGAATTAGTTCATATCAGTAATTCTTATCATATAATATATGAGGCTATGCAAAATGATGATAATAATATAAAAATGAATGATATATTTGTTTCTGTTTCTTTTAATTTCTCTAAAGAATATAAATTTATATAATTATTATAATATATTATCTATATTGTTTTTTATTGAATTATTTATTGCATCTTCTAAAGGTACTTCATTAGGATTAAGTATAAACTTTAGAGCTAGAAGAGAAATAATATCAGCAATTAATGATATATTTTCTGTTTTAATGAACAATGCTGATAAAATCGTTTATAAATTAACTCATGAAATTGAATTTGGCCAAGTCCTGTATGATCCATATAAAAATGGTAATTGTTTATACGGTTTAAAATTAAATATTTACAATAATGATATTGTTAAGTTGTTAATCGATTCAGGATTTATAACGAATAAAAAAGAAGCTGAAGCATTTTTTATAGCACAAGATATAATTAATAAAGTAAATAGTGGATATAAAGTTGTTGATTTAGACGCTAAAATTCATAGACAAATTAGATTTTCAGATTTTGCTATTTTATGTCGCAGAAAAAGTACTTTTTCTTATATTGAAAGAGTATTTAATAAATTTGGTATACCATTAAACAACACTAGTAAAGATATGATGTCCAAATTTAGCGTAGTTCTTCTTTTGAAATCTATATTTAGCTTTATATTTAATTTAGATAAGGTAAATGATGCTGATTATGATAAAAAAATAAAGTTAAATTTTATATCGATTGCGAGATCTTTTATATATTCTATTTCTGATGAAGAAATTTATGATATGCTTTCTAAAGATTCTTATAAAGAAAGTCAAATTTATAAAAATATTGAGGAA
>CASGDY010000031.1 GCA_949300355.1 uncultured Brachyspira sp. | reverse complement strand
TTATTTTCTGATATTTCAAAAACTCTTCCTTCTTCCTCTTTATCTCTTATTCCTTCGAAATTAGTTATAATATTTGAAATATTTATTAATTGAAATTTTTCTTTTTTGTGCTGTATGTAATTATTAAATGATTCATAACTATCTATATTTTCTAAATTTATAAATCTACCAAAAGAATAATATCTATAAGTATAAATTCCACCAGTATTCAATCTAACTCTTAAAAATACTATATCATCTTTTTCTATAGAGTTTAAATTTTCAATATCTCTTTCATAACGAGAATCATTTTCAGGTGTATTTTTATTTCTAAAAAATATATACTTTTTTTCTTCTTTACAAGTATTAACAAACTCTTTTATATCATGATTATTTTCTTTATCTTTCCAGAGTAATATGCTTATAACGAAAAATTTCATACTAATATTATATTAAAAATTATTAATAAATTCAATGTACTATATAATACTATTTGTGCGAATTATATTTTAAAACTTTAAATTAGAAAAATCTTGGGCGGGCAGCTAAAATGGAGAGTTTGTTGCTAGCGATAAACTCGCTAAAATGTAGCTGACAACTAAAGTTATTAGCTGCTCGTTTATCGCTTTAAAAACTTATATAATAACTATAATTATTATTACTAATATTAGCAATTATAAAAAATAATAATATAAAAATATAAGAATTAACTAAAAGTCTAAAGGGCGGGCAAATGTAATCAAAATTTTAATTATTATAAATGTCTTTTCTATGTCCTATATCTATAACTAAAATGATTAATTCATTATCAATGATTTTACTCAAAATTCTATAATCTCCAACTCTATAACGCCAATACTCTTTTAATTCACCTTTTAAAGATTTGCCTTTTACTCTAGGATTTTCTAAAGTTTCTAAATCAAATAAAAACTCTAATATTCTTTTTTGAATATTTCTATCTAATTTTTCCAATGATTTTTTGGCTGTTCTTGTAATGTTTACTTTCATTTTATATTTAAATCTTTTTTTACTTCATCAATAGAATATACTTCTTCACCATTTTTTAGTCTTTCTTCTGCTTCTAAAATAATTTTATAATCATAATAATCTTCTAAATATTCTATAATAGCATTTTCTATTAATTTATTTTCCGATATATTTTTTTCTTTGGCAATATTTTCTATATTTTTCTTAAGTGTTAAAGGCAGTTCTAATATCATATTTATATCTCCTAGTAATATTATAAAATAGGGTTTTATTAAATACAAGTTTATGAATATAAAAAATTATTATATAGACAGCTAAGATAACTGTTAAAAATTTTAAAGAATAATAATTTTAAAATATCAGAATTAACTAAAAGCCTAAAGGGCGGGCAAGTGTAATTAAATTTTAAAACTTATTTTAATTTCCCACCCTTTAAAATTTATAGATATATTTTGAATTATAATATTGATTATATTTAAAATTTCAATTAGAAATTAAAGCACCCGCCCAAGTGTTTTATAATTTTCTGATTATATTAACGCACGATTAGATTATTATAGTATAGAATTTAACTTGAATTACTAATATAAATTTTATATTTAAAGTATTATTTACCGTGCGTTTTGAATATTTATGATTTAAATATTTTTTAAAAAGCCTTTATCTTCAAAATATCATGTATATGCACTATACCAATAGGATTATTGTTATCGTTTACCACTACTAAATTAGTGATTTTTCCTTCCATAATATGTAAGGCCTCTCCAATAAGAGTATCTTCATAAATGACTTTAGGAGAAGTGTTCATAATATACTTAACTTCTTTAGAAAGTATATTTTTTATATCATCGTCTTTGATAAGAAGTCTTTTTAAATCTCCGTCTACTATTATACCTTTTAAAATGTTTTTCTCATCAACAACAATGGCTATTCCAAGTTTGCATTCTATAATTTTAAATAAAGCCTCCTGCAATGAAGTATCTGGAAAAATAATAGGTAAATTTTCAGTATGCATAATAGATTTAACTTTTGCAAGCTGTCTTCCTAAACTTCCGCCAGGATGGAATACAGCAAAATCTTCTGCTCTGAATCCTCTTAATTCCATCAATGCAGTAGCCAAAGCATCAGATAAAGCTAAAGAAGCTGTAGTACTTACAGTAGGAGCTAATCTTAAAGGACAAGCCTCTTCTTTAACATGCGTAAGCAATGTAATTTTAGCATTTTTAGAAAGTGTAGAATTAATATCATTTGTAATAGCAATGTATGGTACATTCTGCCGGCATAACCAATTTACAAGCTCTATAATCTCACGAGATTCACCGCCTTTAGAATATAACAGACAATAATCTTCTTTTGTAATCATACCGAAATCCCCATGCATACATTCATTAGGATCAACAAAAAAACTCGGAGTACCAGTGGATGCAAAAGTGGCCGCTGCCTTTCTTGCTATATGTCCGCTCTTTCCCACTCCGGAAGTTATCACTCTGCCTCTAATATTAAATAACTCTTTTACCGCATTTTCAAAATTGATATCCAATTTATCTGATAAAATTTTTAAGTTTTCACTTTCAAGTAAAAGAGTAGTTTTTCCTCGTTCAATTATATTCATACAAATACACCAAAATCTGCTTATTAATTATTTAATCTATTACTGCACTTATTAAGTGTCCAGCCAATCTCTCTATAGCTTTATCTATATACTTTTCATCTTTTAATTTTTTCTTATAAAGATCTATTTTTTCAGGGTTAATTTTTACTGCTGTTTTCATGTCGATACCCCTAAATAAATATATCTTCAATGAATGATATTTCACGGTTATAATGGGTATCGTCTATTAGAACTGCCCCAAAGGAACATTTTTGATTAAAACTTAATCCTTTTTCAATTAAGTACTCTTCAGCTGCCTCATATAGCTTCTTCTTTTTACGATCTGATATTGAGCAAGCTGCATATCCAAAACTTCCCTGTCTTCGATATTTAACTTCTATAAACACAATAACAACTCCTTTTGTCATTACTAAATCTATCTCTCCTCTTGTTTTTTTACCTTTGAAATTTCTTTCTACTAAGGTATATCCAAGTTCTTCGAGATATTTTAAGGCAATATCCTCTCCTAGATTGCCTATAATTTTTTTGTTAGCCATTTTTTAATATTACTTTTCTTCTTCAGCGTCTAATATTTTAGTTCTTACCTCCTCTAAGAAATTATTATCTTTATCAACACCTGCGATAAACAACTGATTAGTTTCTAATAAATTAATAGTTTCTCCGTCATCAACGAATTCTCCATTCTCGTTAGAAACTATTTTTATTATAGGTCTGATAGGAAAATTAGGATTAGTAGCAAAAATAAATCCCTTTCTTTTATCATTTAAAATAACTATAGAACCTATAGGATATACTGTGAATATACTCACAAAAGTTTTTGATATATTAGGGTCATACTTAGTATTCGCACCATGTATAATCTCTTTAACTGCATCATATAATGATACATCTTTCTTTTTATTTTCATTGCTCTTTTCAAGCATTAAATTGAATGTAGATTTATTATCTTTTAATTTAGTATTGGAAGATGCTATTCTTATGGGCTTAAGCATCCTTTCAACTGCATGAGATATAGCAATTATTTTTGAATATAAATTTATCTGATTTCCTGCAAGTCCTCTAGGATATCCTTTACCATTATAATATTCATGATGCATAAGTGATATCATAGCTAAATCTTCTTCAAATCTAAAGCTAGTTTTAAGAATTTTATATCCGTAAACCGTATGTTTTTTTATCTCTGTATATTCTTCAGGAGTAAATTTTCCTATTTTTTCCAAAATCTTATCGGGTACTTTTACAAGTCCTATATCATAAAGTATAGCACCTAATCCTAATTTTTTTACTCTGTTTTCAGAAAACTTCATAGCACGTCCGATAATCATAGATATTAAAGAAACATTTAAAGACCTTATATAATATTCATCGGCTCTAGGCAAACCAGTTAAATTAAAAAGCTGAAGCACGCTGCTTAAATTTCTATTAACTATATCCAATACTTCGTCTAAAATTTCATTTAGTTCATTGATATTAACTAAATTATTATTTTTATATCCGCCTAAATTATTTCTAACTTTTTTAACTACGTTTAAATATATTTTTTTAAATACTTTATATTCTCTTAAAAATTTATCAAAGTCAGCAGATACTTCCATATCTAAAGAAGTATTATCTTCCATAAATACTTCATTTAGGTCCCATTTCTGAAGCCTCTGCATATCGTCTTCTTTTAGCTCTATATACCCTGTAGATGCAAGAAAATCATTATACAAGTATATATCTTTCTTTTCAGCTTTTGTTTTTATATCTTGGATATTTATTTTTATTAATTTTGCCATTATTTATTCTGCCTTTAATTTATATATATATTTTAATATTATACTCACAGCTTCATAAAGTGAATAAGGTATCTCCTCCCCTATTTCCAACTGCATCAGATGTTTAGCCGTATACTCATCTGAAATAACCGGTACTTTATGCTTTCTTGCAATATCAACCATTCTTTTTGCTAAGTAATTATTACCTTTCGATACAACTATAGGAGCATTATGCACTTCTCTATTATATAATAAAGCAGCAGCACTTTTTATATCCTTATTATCTTTGCTCATTTATTTAGCCTTCATAATTCATTTTTATATTCTCAAAAATACTTAATTCTTTTTCCATATCTTCTTTTATACGGTTTAATTTATTATACAACTTTTTATCAAAAAATTTAACTGTAATCAAATATTTATTCTCATACTCATCTTTAGTGATATCTATTTTACATAGTTCTTTATCATCATCATAAACTACAAATGTTAATCTGTTTTTATTATTTTCATCTTTACTAATATATAATAATACATCTTTAATTTCGCCATCTATAACAAATGGTATAGGAATCATAAATGCTGTTTCTTGAAAATTTCTATTTTTCCTATTTGCGGATAGAATTTTCAGCATAAGCATCATCATGTTAGAATTATCAGAAGATAACTCATTCTGAAGCATATCAAAGAGCATAAACCATATATTAAAATTAGCATTTGTATTTATATAGTTATTCAAATTTTCTGCAATAGTATTATTTGAGTCATTATCATCACCCTGAATAACACTATTAGCAAGCATTAGTAATATTTCGGTTATTTCAGTATTTTTGTTAGAGTTTTTTATAGAGGCAATTATGTCGTTAAATTGTTTAAAAATATTTCCTAAAGAGTTTATTTCTTCTACCGTTAAATATACACCGTTAGACATTGCATTTAATATGAACTTTTTTTTATTGCTGTCCAAATCTGGAAGGTATTTCAGTATAGTTTCAAAATATCTTATATTTTCATGACTAGGCTTTATACCTTTCTGTGACAGCATGGTTGAAACTTCAGAATTATTCTTTGTTATGTTAACTAAAACGTTTACATTGTTCTTATTTTGTATGCTTTCTCTTGCTTCTTTCAAACTTCCAGCATTTTTAAGTATAGTTAAAGTTACTTCTCCATTTTTTTTACTAACCAAAGCGAAGCCTTTATCCGTCATGCCGTTTTTAAATAATGCTATTAATTTATTTCCCATAACATTTATTAATGCTTTATCATTATCCAATTTTCTCATTATGGAATATCTTACTACATCACCATCTTTGATTTGAGAATTGTTTTTATTAGTTATGAGATTTAAATATTTATTGTTTATATTAAGCATATTAATATTATATGTATTTTTTATAATTTGTTAATAGCATAAAAAAACAAAAAGAGGCATTATATTTTAATATAATGCCTCTTAATAGTACAATTCATATGATACCTAGAATCTACATAAAAGAAGCATTCAATTCTTCCCATCCAAGATAAAGACTTTTATTGATTTTCAAATCTCTAGCTCGTTCTGCTTTATAGAGTTTCATCCAAGTTTTTACCATTTGTAAACATTCTGCAAAATTAAATGCTGTAGGATTCCAAGACATAAAAGCCATTTTAGCTATATTGCCTCCCATAGTAAGAGTATGAGCCAAAGCAAGCATAGACTGCAGTTTAACATCTTCATTTCTTTTATAATCTTCCATTTTATGAAGCAATTCAAAATTAGCAACTGTGTAATATGTTCCTATAAAAAGCTCTATTATCATAGGAACAATTGACATAGTAATAAAATGATCTAATGTATATCCATTAACATACATCCATCTTGCTAAATCGTTAAAAGATAATTTAACTCCGCTAGTACCAACAGAAAATGGACTTTCAGCATTTATGCACTGCAAAAAAGAAAGACCTGGAACAGGAATTCCTTTTGTAGTTGGTATATCAGATAATATGTGGCAAAACCATTTTACTAAAGCCATAAAAGGATTTTTTTCAGGTGCATATTTATCTGTCATATCTATAACATTAACTTTAGAATCTCTGCCTATAACAGTAAATTTCCCCGTCATAATATCTCTGACACCGAATATAATGCCGAATATAGGATCATGACCAAGAGATTGAAGTCTATGTGTTCTTGGATTTAATCCTGCAACATCACTATGAGTAGAAGGATCAAAAGGTACTTTAGCAAATTGTTCAAGCTTACCTTGATATATCTTTAACATTCTTAAAATTTTATTATCTCCATGTTTGGCATTCATAACTTTATTTTTTTGTTCCAATAAAAATTTAGTTATAGGACTTCCTTTCTGTTCAACACCTTGATATATTTGATTCTTCACACCATTAACAGTATTAACAGGAGGAACAGCTACCAAAAAATAATCAGTTAAAACTGCCGTAAGAACAGAAAGCCCCACAACAGCATAATCAGCCGCACACCATTCAACTTTTCCAAACTTCAAATGATACTCATCAATTATACTTTTATATTCTTCAGGTGTTAATAATTGCTGATACGGATCAGTTTCTAGATCAACATCATATTTATCAGCATATTCATACACTCTTTGAATATAACTGTCCCAATCATCAACATCATTTATCAATTCAACTAAATTAATATTATGCTCTTGTATAATTTGTTCAGTTTTTATATTTGCTCTGGCTTCTCTCATTCTTCTAAGTCTGTCTGACTTTTTGCTGTCTATAACAACATTTTCTAAAGCACTTTTATCTATACCAGCATTATTCATTAACTTTTCAGTTTCTTTCTTCATTTCTAGTATTTTTCTATGCTTTTCTTTAGATTCTTCCTCCAATTTATCTAAAAGCATATTATTATTTACTAAACTATCTTTAGCCTTATCAGCCTGATGTTTCTGAACTAACATCGCCTTTTCAGCATCGCTTAATACTTTTTTATCCATAAAGATTAACCTAAATATTATTTTCCAAATTTATCCATAAAGCTTCCAAAACCCTTAACGATATTTTTACCAACATTCTCTACACCCTGAGTTATTGCTTTAGATGCTATTTCTTTAAAATCATTATAACCTATATCATCAAAACATTTTAATAACTCTTCTAATTCTTCTAAACTAAATTTTTCATCATGCAAAACCATAACAGTTTTTTGACCTTCTTCAGTTTCTATAACTTCTTCCTCATAAAACTCCAATATAATTTCTCTAATATCTTTAAGAGTAGCATCTCTAGTAAGGGATTCAAGTCTATTAACATCTAAATGCTTTGGTAAATGTATAATAGTTTTTTCCTTTTCAGAATATTGAGACTGTCCCATGATTATAGCCTGAGATGAAGCTAATACTTGAATTTGCTTTTGTAATTCCTCCATTTCCATTTTATCAACTTCATTATTTTTTACTAAAGAAACAACTTTTAAAGTTGTATAATTAATATCTTCTATAAGCAAATTCAAAGTTCTTTGTGATTTTTTCACAACATTTTGTAATAAAGTTTCTCTCTGTTTGTACTTTTCTGATTCATCTCCAGTGATAGCTCTTATTCCTCTGCCAACTAATTTATAAGAAACAACCCCTATAACTAAAGCTACGCCTATGCCAGTAACCATAGAAGAAAAACCTAATACTCCGCCCATTCCAAGAGCTGCAAGTCCGCTTGTAAGTCCGGCAGCACTGAAACCAACTGTACCTGTAAGATAAACAGCTGCCAAAGGTACTCCTACAGCGGCAGCCTTTCCAGCCATATCTGTAAATAACTCTTTTATTTTATCATCTGATACATCTCTATCCATAAAGATTCTTTCATCATTAATAATACTATCTTCTATCAACGATATCTCATCATCTGAAACATTTAAAAGCGACTGCAAATCTGTAAACTTTTTTTCTTCTTTATAAGCACCTTTAACATATGGTTTTATTTCTTTTTGTGCTCTAAATACATTTATAGCTTCTTTCATAAGTGAAATATGAACTTCATGCAAGCGGTTTTTAGCCATATTATCTTCTATTTCTTTTAATAAAATAGTATTATCTATTCTGTCGCTTTCATTTAGCATATAGCTTCTCATATTAAATCTTGATTCAGCATTAAAATCCAATCTTGCTATAAGCTGTATTATTTGAGCATATGATTTATCATCAAGTATACCTGATTCATTAATAGAAAGATTCGATAAAATTTTTATGAAATTGATTTTTACTATATCTTTTTCACAATCTAAAGGAATACTTTGATCTTCTTCTCTAAATTCTATGCTATTTTCTTCAGATATTAATTTCTCTATTACAGACACAAAATTATCATAATCAAAATCATACAAATCTTCCGAATAAGTAGTTAATACATTGTCATCTTTAGTTACTATTTCAATACATTTTTCTTTTTTAGGTTTTACAATTTTTATGCCAGCAATATTAGAATATTCTACATCAAATTTAACACTGCTGTCTACAAATGCTCTATAATATAATTTTGCACCAGTTAAAATAAATCCGGATTTACCGGAACCTAATAAAGTTATATCAAATAAAGCTATAATTTTATTTGGCTCCAAACCTTGATGCATAGAACATGCCCCATTCAACTTTTTATTTGGAATATTTGGTGAAAATAACCATTTTTCTCCTTTAAGATTTTGTTTTAGTACTTCTTCTACTATCATAAATTAAACTCCTTCAAAATACAAAAAGCATAAAAATATTAACTTTCTTGTATTATATAATATGTATTTAAGTATATACGTTTATATTTTTGTGTCAATAATTTAAATATTTTATAAAGGAAATTTGAATACTTCCGAATATTAATATAGTAATAAAACTAATAATTAGGAAGTAAATTATGGTAAATGGATTAGGCAACTTATTATCTTTTGTTGATACTAATGTTTCATCTAATAATAGCCCTTATAATTTAAACAATTATAGCTATGATGATTCTTTTGCTAATATGTTAAATAAAACTCAAACAGATTATTCTGCTCCTTCAAGTGTTTCTAATAAAATAGAAAGACATTTGAATACTGAAGAAAATCAAACAGAAAATAATTATAATAGTTATGATGATTACTATAACGATTATAATCAATATGATGCTGAAGAAAATACTATAGAAGAAAAGGTTTCTTCATCTAGCGAAAATGCTGCTAAAAAAACAGATGAAACTTCAGACAATGCTGAAGAAGCAAAATCTGTTAATAATACTGAAGAACAAGCAGAAAACAAATCAGAAAAATTAAATGCTTCATCTAATAAAGATCATAATGTAGAAGAAAAAGCAGCAAAATTAGCTTCAGGCAATAAAGAAGAAAATGTATCAGCTAAAGAAAAATTGGCTCTAACAAAAGAAAAAGCAAAACTCCTTTTACAAAATACTTCTAATGATAAAAAAGCTGATGCAAAAGAAGTTAATACAGCTGATACTAAAGAAAATATTCTAGCTAAAGCTGATAAAAAAGAAAATACAAAAAATACTGAAGAAATAGAAAAAATTAAAAAACAAATAGAATCTTTGAATGCTGAAGAATTAAGCGAAGAAGATAAGAAAGAATTAGAAGATTTAATTGAATCTTTAGAAGCTTTAAAAGCAATGATAGAAAATGAAGGCAATGAAGATAAAAAAGAAGTTTTAGCTGAAAATACTGAAGAAAATATCGAAGTAAAAGATATTGATAATTCAGAAGCTAAAGAAATAAAAGCAGCTTCCAATAAAGATAATGACAAAAATATAGAAACAAAAGATATTAACAATATCAGTATAGAAGATAATGCTATGCAAGTTGATAATAATGCTATGGCAGATGCTAATATTGATATGAATATAGAAAATAAATATGCAGATAAAAAAGATGCTGCTGAAATGAAAAATAATAACAGCACTATCAATAATACTATTTCAGATGATAAAGGTGCAGAACTTACTATAATCAATATGAAAGACTCTGCAGAGGGTGCTAATTTGAAAGGATATAATCATTATAACAATAATGTATCCAAAACTCATAACAGCACAAACCTTACTGATAATATGATAAAATTCCAAGACTTAATGGGTAAATTGGTAGAGAAAGCTCAAGTTGCTGTTAATAATGGAAAAAGCGAAGTATTAATGAGTCTTAATCCTGAATATCTTGGTAAAGTAAGATTAAAAATCAGCATGGACGGAGACAATTTAATAGGTAAAATATTTGTAGATAATGCAGATGTTAAAGATATTTTCACTAAGAATTTAGATACTGTTATAACTTCATTAAGCGAAATAGGTATTAATATAGAAGGTTTTGATGTAATGCTTAGACAGGATATGCCTAATGATGGAGGCTTCGGCGAGGAATTAGAAGCTATAGGAAACAGATTCGCTTCTGAAAATAGTAATAATGTAGAAGAAGTAAAAGCCGATATAAAAGCATATATAGTACCTGAAAGAAAATTGAATTTACTTATTTGATAGGTTTATTAGGCTTATTGGAATAATTGTTTTTATAAAGATAAAAAATAAATTATGAAGAAATAACTTTGAAGGAGTGTATAAATGATATCAGCAGATGCTTTAAGAATGTCAGATAAAGAGATAAAAATCTTAAAACAAGAGGTAGGAGCTTTTAACTTACAGCATAATTTCCAAAGAGACCCTACACAAAATTCTTTGGGTAAAGATGCTTTCTTGAAACTCCTTACAGTACAAATGAGCCATCAGGATCCTCTTGCTCCAATGGACAACAGAGATATGATTGCACAATTAGCACAATTCTCATCTGTTGAGCAAATGACAGAGGTTAATAAAAACCTTGATTCTATGAAAACTTTCTATTCAAGCCAAACAGGTTATTCTATGCTCGGAAAGAGTGTTGAGGTTATGGACGAGGCTGGAAACAGATTCTTAGGACCGGTTGAAATGGTTATGGAAAATGATACAGGAGTAGCACTTGCAGTTAGAACCGATAACGGACTTATAACTGTTCGTCCTGAAGATGTTATGATAGTACATTCAAGCGGTGATTTAATGGCTTCTGAGGCTGCTGCAGTTTCTCAGGTGAGAGAAGCTCAAAGCGAAGATGAGGCTGCTAAAGTATTTGAATCTTCTTTGATTGATAAGGCTCAAATTATAAGACCTTCAGGCGATGAAAATAACGGCGAAGGAATAAATAATGAGTTTGGCGATATGAGAGCTGCTATTGAGGCTGAAATAAATTCTGCTACTCAAAGCGAAGTTTCAAAAACTGATAATGCTAATCTTAATAAAACAGAAAAAACTCCTGGAATGCTTAAAGCAGAAGAAGCATTGATGAATAGTAAAGAAGGCGGAAATAAAACTATTAAGAAATAAAATATTTAAAGAAATAAGATTGTTGATAAATTAAAGCCTATGGGATTATATTTAATATATTCTATGGGCTTTATTTTTGTATATTTTAAAAATTATATCAAATATAAAAAAAGCCCCTGTATTTAAACAGGGCTTTTTTATTTTTAGAAGTTATTACAATAAAAAAGTTTTTCTATATTAAGAAACTGTCTTTGTCAATTTATCGGCTGTATATTCCTCATTTGTATTTTGCATAAGTAAAGAAACATTCAAGCCTCCATTTCCATCAAATATTAAAGATAATATCAATGAAGAAGCATTTTCATTTTTCATAGAATAATAATTTTTATCATCTATTTTTGTAATGTTATCAAAAGTAAAATTATTAGAATCAGCCTGAAATACTACTGTGGAATCTTTATTTACTATTACGGTAATATCTCTTTCTTCAGTGATTCCATCAGCTGATTTGAATTTTCCTTTACCTTTATATGTGCCTTCATAGCTTGCAATTGTAATTTGATTATTATTGTTGTTGTTTCCTGTATCATTACCGCTATTATTACTATCTGAAGCACTTACAGGGTTATTTTTAGAACAAGAAAAAGCCAATATTAAAATCATTAATAATATAAATACTTTTGTCTTCATTTTTTATTCCTTATCTTTTGTATATGTTAAAATAAAACAAATTAATTATAAAAACTATCTTTTTAAATAATCGACAAATCTTTGAGGCAAATAAACATTATCATATTCATCTTTTAAAGCCTCTCTAAAAAGTTCTGCCATTTCCTCAACTTTAAAACCAGCTATGCCGCATCCTATTTCTGTTACTAAGAATTTTAACTCTTTATGCTCTAAAGTAAATGCTAAAAACTTATCAACATATTTTTTTATTTCAGATACTGCCATCTTTCCGCTTTTTGTATAATCAACAGTAGGTATAGCAAATGTTTTACCCTGAAGTCCGAATGCCTGTCCATATACAGCACCGAAATTCATAGCAAATCTTGCCGCCCCTCCTCCATGTGCTCCCTGAGTATTGCTTCCAAATACAAATACTTCATTATCCTCTAATTTTGTTATATTGCTTGATGATATTCTATTCATAAAATACTCCTTATACAAAAATTACTATAATAATGCAGCAAGTATATATATTATAATCATCATAACAAATCCTGTAATAGTGATTGATAATATAATATTTCTAATAATTACATTTATTATAGGATTATAAGAGAAATTAGCCTTTTTAATACCATACATAAATGATATAACCAAAAGAAGTATATCATCTAATTTTCCTATTGGTATTCTATCCGGAATCAAGTCTATAGGCGATAAAGTATAAATAACTGCTGTGATAAAAGGAAGCCAATATCTTAACTTCATCTTATTTTTATTTTGATATCTTTTATATACTTCGTACTTTCTATATATTCCGTCTTCGCCTAATATTTCAATATCATCTTCATTTATTTCAACATAATCTTCTTTGTTCTTTTTATCATTTGCCATATAATTATCCGTAAAATATCAGCTTATTGAATACTTGCTTTCCTTAATTTTATTATAAAGTCTGTTAGACATTTTATTCAAACTAGTATATGTAAAACCTGCAGACACTGCACCGCCTATTAGAGGAACAGCCTTTGAAACAGATTTCATAAAACTTTTAGAACTTATTTTTATACCTATAGATTTTAATATGCTTGAAATAACTGCATATCCTACTACAGAACTTACTCTAAAACCTATTCTTGCACTTTTTTCAGCTATAGCTTTCCATATACTATTTAAAGCGAATATAGCTTCCTTATCTTCAAACATCACCCCAATATATACGGCAGCAAGACAAGCCTCATCATCTGTCATCGAATCGCATAAAGTAAAACTAGGAAGTCCGGATATATAGCATAGTTTCTGTACTATTCTTAAAGCATGACATAAAAATTGAGCCGTATCTGCCGGAACTGCCCCTATACCAACGATGCCTCCGGGAAGTCCTGAAACAAATGATATAGCTGATGATTTGGCTATTTCATAATTAATAGCTTCTCTTGATTTTGTATCTATTATATTTAATGGTACTCCTGCATCATAAGCACCTTTCTCTAGTATAGTCTGAAGAAGTGAAGGATATTCTGATGCAAATGCTGCAACTAAATATTTATGCTTATCTATTTTTACAAGCGGCATATTGGATACCATCTTTATAAATGATAAAATACTTTTTTCTTCCATAAAATAATAAACTCCAACTTTTCAAATTATATAGTATATACATTAATAGTCAATTAAATATTTATTATGCATAAAAAAAGAATAGCTAAAATATTAACTATTCTTTTTATTATTATTTTTTAACTATATTTAATTTCTATATTATCAAAATCTTCTTTTGAAAGCATAGAAACACAAAGAGGTATTAATATATTTTCTTCTTTAAATATCATATCTGAAATATGCTCTTTTAATAAATTTAAATTTTCTGAATTAATATTATTATTATTTTTACTATAATCAATAATATCTTTTAACTCATTTAATATATCTTTATCAACTCTGCTCATAACCTTTGAAGGCTCATCATTGCCATATTTTTTTAAAGCTGTAATAAATAAACTTTCCTTTTTGCTGTAATGCCTATTAAGATTATCATAAAGCTCTTTTAATATATTAATATCATCATAACTTTTAATTTCATCTAATAATTTTTCTATACATCTGTTTTCTTCTTTAAAAATATCTATAGCCTTATGATTAGTTTCTGTATTATTATCCATAGCATCTTTTAAAACTAACGTTCTTATATAGAAAAATCTTTTAGCTTCATCTATACTCATACCATTATCTATAAGCTCATGCATAGCATTATGAACTTCTTCTGCTGATACTTTAATCAATTTATCTTCAAACTCTCTCTTTATATTTTCTATATTCTCTCCATAATGAAGTTTTACTATAAGAGATTTCAATATATCATTCCTATCATTTTTATTAGATATAGTATTCAATTCAAAACCATATTCATTTAATTTTTTTCTTAATTCATCATTATCAATATTTTTCATTTTTGCTGCTTTTTCTAAAGTCATAATCTTTGATACAGTATTAAACATTATTGGATTTTTTATCTTATCGAACCCCAAATCAAATAATGCTTCTTTAAGCTTTGGATATTTAGTGCATAGATTATATATACTATCAGAAATATTTATAAATTCTAAAGTTGTCATAGATATTTACTCCTATTTTATTATTGTTAGATTAATCTAACATATTGTATATAATATCTAAAAAATAGTCAACTTTTATAAAATAAAAATATTTTTTTAATTATTGTTTTTATATATTGCTTTTATGATATCAATCTGTTAATATTATTATATTATGTTAAATAAAATCTAATTTTTGATTTTAAGGAATTTTTATATGAGTAATTTAAACGAAGTAAAAAACGAGTATCTTCACATGTTAAAAGACAATATCATTCCATTTTGGCTAAAAAACGGACTTGATAAAAAGCATGGCGGATACTACACTGCCTTAGACAGAAAAGGCGAACTTATAGAAACCGATAAATCTGTATGGTTTCAGGGAAGATTTGCTTGGGTATTATCAACTCTTTATGCTGATTTCGAGAAAAAACAGGAATATCTTGATGCTGCAAAATCCGGAATAGACTTCTTAGAAAAATATTGTTTTGATAAAGCAGGCGACGGAAGAATGTATTTCAGAGTTACTGAAGACGGAAAGCCTATCATAAAAAGATTGAGATATTACTTTTCAGAAACATTCTGCTTAGTTGCTATGGCTGCATATTCAAGAGCCAGCGGAGATAAAAGCTATGTTAAAAAGGCTAGAGAAATACTTGATAATATAGACCGCTATCAAAAAGAAGGTCTTCTTATACCAAAATTTGATGCCGGCAACAGACCTACTATAGCTTTCGGCCCTCCTATGATTATGCTTGCTACTGTTCAGGAATTAAGAAAAGCTGATCCTGAAAATAAAGATTATTACAACAATTATATTGATAATCTTCTTAAGAACATACAGCTATTCCTATATGAAGATAAAAAAGCAGTTCTTGAACAATGCAATCCTGACGGTACTTTACAAGATCACTTTGAAGGAAGATTATTAAATCCAGGTCATGCTATAGAATCATCTTGGTTTATATTAAGAGAAGCTATAGAAAGAGAACATGATGAAAAATTAAAAGCCCTAGGAGTTAAAATATTCGACTGGATGTGGGAATGGGGCTGGGACAAAGAGTACGGCGGAATCATTCAATATATGGACGTACTTGGAAAGCCTAAAAGCGAATATCACCATGACATGAAATTCTGGTGGCCTCAGACTGAAGCTGCTATTGCTGCTTTATACTGCTACTATTTCACTAAAGATGATAAATATTTAGAAAAACATGACATGGTAAAAGAATATACTAAAAAATTCATTGATACAGAATACGGCGAATGGTTCGGATATCTTCACAGAGATGGAAGAATATCTACTGACTTAAAAGGCAATATGTATAAAGGACCTTTCCATATTCCTAGAATGTATATGAAATGTGCTGAAATTATAGATGCTATTAATGCAAATAAATAAAATTAAATATAATTAAATATAATTAATTTTGAGGCTGAGCTTAAAATAAAGTTCAGC
Source organism: uncultured Brachyspira sp. (assembly GCA_949300355.1). Lineage (GTDB taxonomy): Bacteria > Spirochaetota > Brachyspiria > Brachyspirales > Brachyspiraceae > Brachyspira. Next base: position 3,350 of record CASGDY010000031.1, on the reverse strand, counting down.
CTTTTTTATTAGATAAAAATACTGTAAGCAATTTTATTTTAATTAAAGTTAGATATAATAAATAATTTGTAATTTTATCTGCTATAGGTTAAAATAAAAACATATTTTATTTTAAGGAATTTTATGGCATCATTGAGAAAACAATTAGAAGAAAGAGAATTTGAAACTTTAGATTTATTTACTACTTCTTTTTCTTTATTTACATCTAATTTTGTTAATTTTTTTATATTATCATTAATATATTGTCTGCCTTTAATATTAACAAGTATTTATTTCCCAATAAAGATATTTGATCCTACATCAGTAAAAACATTTGAAGAATTATTTGATTTATTTCAAAATGAAGTAAGTTCTGGATTTTATATAAATATAATTTTATCTTGGATATTGGATATAATATCCGTTATATCTGTATCATTGCTGGTAGAAGGCTTAGTATATAATAGAGTTAAAAGTGCAACTTGGGCTATTTTGAAAAGTTTTAGATTTTTATTTCCCACTTTGATTACATCTTTTATATATGTTGTATTGGTATTTTTGGGGCTTACTTTTTTTATAGTTCCTGGTATAGTATTGATAATATTATTTATATTTATGAAAAATATTTGTGCTTTAAGACATACTTGGGGAATAAATGCTCTGAGATATTCCTATTACTTAACAAGACCTAAATTCTTTAAATCTTTATTTATATTAGGATTTATATTTCTTTTTCAAAATATATTTTCTATGACTTTTGTTTCATCTTCTATTGATACAAGGGAAGGTTTGCTTGCTTATTTTATTTCTATGATAGTACTGTATGTATTTGATATATATTTTAAAATTATAATAACTTTGTTCTTTTTGAATAGAGATTATGTAAGTAATGTCTTAATAGCTGAAAACAGTGATAATGATGATTCTGATGAAGATTGATTAAATAAAAAATAAAGGCTTTAGCAGTTATAACTAAAGCCTTTTTTTATATAATAGACTTGTTTCAAAGTACTTGACAAATCTACTTGAAAAATTATCAACATAAATTTGTCTGTAAAATAATGTTTTACATGTTGTATAATTAATTATTTTAGTATATAAAAATGCAGTTCTTTTATACCAATAAAAGAACTAGGGTTTGGGGCAAAGCCCCAATTATAAATTTAAAACACTAAAAATTTAAATAGTATAAGTATTTATTAATTTAGTTTTGAAACAAGTCTAATATATTTTATTTGTTTTAATCTTCAGACCACATTCTTTCTACTTTAGATATTCCTATTATATCAAAACATATTCCAAGTATTTTTTTTACTGCTTTTATAAGAGTTAGTCTTTCCTGTCTTACTTCAGCATTTTCTTCTAAAACTATATTATCATAATAGAATCTATGCAAAGCCCCTGCTGTTTCATAAGTGTAATTAATTAAAGTATAAACTTCTAAGGATTTAGCAGCTTCATATATTTCATCAGGGAATCTTAATATCATTTTAGCAAGTTTTAAAGAACTTTCATTTGCTATTTTTGATATATCAAGAGGTTTTCCGTCATCATAAGACATATTTTTTTCTTCAAGTTTAAAGAATATATTGCATATTCTGGCATAAGCATACTGAACATAATAAACAGGATTGTCATTATCTTTTTTCTTAGCAAGCTCTAAATCAAAATCTAATGAACTGGAATATGAACGCATAAGTAGGAAGTATCTTGTAGGATCAACTCCTATCTCATCAATAACATCTTCAAGACTAATCATATCACCTGTTCTCTTACTCATTCTTACAAGTTCATTTCCTCTGTAAAGACGAACTAACTGACCAAGTATTACTTTTAAAGAAGCAGTGTCTTTACTAACAGCTCTTACAGCAGCAGTGATTCTAGGTACATAACCATGATGATCCGCACCTAATATATCTATTAAATAATGATACCCTCTGTCAATTTTATTTTTATGATAAGTGATGTCTGGGGCAAAGTAAGTGTATGTTCCATTGCTTTTTTTAACTACTCTGTCTTTATCATCACCATATTTAGTACTTTTAAACCATACAGCATTATCTTCTTCAAATAAAAGTCCTTCCTTATCAAGGAAATCCATAGTTTTTTCTAATTCTCCGCCTTCACGTATTTTTAATTCTGAGGCATAGTTATCCATATGTGTACCGAATCTTTCTAATAATTTTTTCTGGCTTTCTAATATAATATCTTTAGGTACTCCGTCTTGTTTAGCCACATCTTTTATATATTCGCCATGATAACCATCTTCAGGAATCTCTCTGCCTTCTTTAACAGCCTTAACGCTTTCGTTTAATTTAGTTATCTGTTCTCCTGCATCATTAACATAAAACTCCTGATAAACTTCATGTCCTGCATATTTAAGTATGTTAGATAATGCACTTCCAATAGCAGCCCATCTTCCATGTCCTATATGAAGAGGTCCTGTAGGATTGGCACTAACATATTCTACTAATATTTTCTTTTTATCTTCAACTGTGTTTTCACCATAATCATCATTGTTGATAAGATCATTTATACATTCGTTTATATAATTATATGATAATGTTAAATTGATGAATCCAGGTTTTGCAACTTCAACTTTTTCAAAATATTTTTTATCTATTTTTTCTATTATAGAGTTTGCTATTTCAAGCGGGTTTTTCTTTAAAACTTTAGCAAGTCTCATAGCAACAGGACAAGCATAATCTCCGAACTTATCATCTACTGCATATCCGATTTCTATATAAGATTCTATATCTTTTATATCAGTGTCTTTATCTTTTAAATATTCATTTAAGGCTTCTTTTAGGATATTTGAGATAATTCTTTTTAGCATATGCTCTCCTATAATATTTTTATTATATTTTAGTATATAAGAGTATATCAAAGATTCAAACTTCTGCAAGTACTATTTTTAAGCTAAAAATATACTAATATAAGTTGACATATTATGAAAAAAATGTAATATTTGAATTAAGGATTTGTTTTTATGTCAAAATATGTTTTACCGCGAGATGAACTTTCAAGAGCTTCAAATTGGATCAGCAATTTTCTAATACGTGAAGGCTATCATGCAGATTATACTATAGAAAGTTTATTTGAAGTAGATAAATTTTTTAAAGAGAAATTACATTTGGTATTGGAAAGCGATAATAACAGAAATTTTATATTTTCTATAAGTGCATATATAGGCGAGGTGATGATAAGGAAATTCCATGGTTCTTGGGAAGTATCGCATAATATAGATTTAGATGATGAAATTATAGGAATAAGTTTTAAAAATCATAAAACTGTATATCCGCTTAATATTACATTGGAACTTATACAGAAAAAATATACGATGGAAGAATATTTAAAAAATAATTTTAATA